>JASFEC010000023.1:0-15118 GCA_050125045.1 Gammaproteobacteria bacterium
CCTTGGTCAACGCCGCCGTCAAGGTCGTCTTGCCATGATCAACATGACCAATCGTCCCCACATTCACATGCGGCTTCGTACGCTCAAATTTCGCCTTGGACACAGCGTCTACCTCGTTCTGGAAAGTCTCTGTTGTTGCCGCCCGCCTGGATCAGGAGGCCTTCTTGATCACGGCGTCGGCCACGTTGCCGGGAGCCTCGTTGTACTGGCCGAACTCCATCGAGTAGGTCGCGCGGCCCTGGCTCATCGAGCGCAGGTCCGTGGCATAGCCGAACATCTCGGCCAGCGGCACCTCGGCACGGATGATGCGGCCCGAGGGGGCCTCTTCCATGCCCTGCACCAGGCCACGACGCCGGTTCAGGTCGCCCATGACGTCGCCCATGTAATCCTCGGGCGTCACGACCTCGACCTTCATGATCGGCTCCAGCAGCACCGGGCGGGCCTTGCTGCAGCCCTCCTTGAAGGCCATCGAGCCGGCGATCTTGAAAGCCATCTCGCTCGAGTCCACCTCGTGGTAGGAACCGTCGTACAGCGTGACCTTGACGTCGACCACCGGATAACCGGCCAGCACGCCGCTGGCAAGCTGCTCCTGGATGCCCTTGTCGACGGCCGGGATGTACTCCTTCGGCACGACGCCGCCCACGATCTTGTTCTCGAAGGCATAGCCCTCGCCCGGCTCCTGCGGCTCGATCTTGAGCCAGACATGGCCGAACTGGCCGCGGCCGCCGGACTGGCGCACGAAGCGTCCTTCCTGCTCCACGGGCTGGCGGATGGTCTCGCGGTAGGCCACCTGGGGCTTGCCGACGTTGGCCTCCACCTTGAACTCACGCTTCATGCGGTCGACGATGATGTCGAGGTGCAGCTCGCCCATGCCGGAGATGATGGTCTGGCCCGACTCCTCGTCGGTGCGCACGCGGAAGGACGGGTCCTCCTGCGCCAGCTTGGACAGCGCGAGGCCCATCTTTTCCTGGTCGCTCTTGGTCTTCGGCTCCACGGCCACCGCGATCACGGGCTCCGGGAACTCCATCCGCTCCAGCGTGATGATCTCCTTCGGGTCACACAGGGTGTCGCCCGTGGTGACATCCTTCAGGCCGACCGCGGCGGCGATATCGCCCGCGCGGACTTCCTTGAGCTCCTTGCGCTCATTGGCGTGCATCTGCAGGATGCGGCCGATGCGCTCCTTCTTGCCCTTCACCGGGTTGAAGACCGTGTCGCCGGAAGCCAGCACGCCGGAATAGACGCGGAAGAAGGTCAGGTTGCCGACGAAGGGGTCCGTGGCGATCTTGAACGCGAGCGCGGCGAAAGGCTGGTCGTCGTCGGAGGCGCGCTTGCCCTCCTCACCGCTCTCGAGCTCGCCGCGAATCGCGGGCACCTCGGTGGGGGAAGGCATGTACTCGATGATGGCGTCCAGCATGGCCTGCACGCCCTTGTTCTTGAACGCCGAGCCGCACAGCACGGGCACGACCTCGTTGCGCAGGGTGCGTGCGCGCAGGCCCTGCTTGATCTCCTCGTCGGAGAGCTCGAGCGTCTCGAGGTACTTGTTGGTCAGCTCCTCGCTGCCCTCGGCAGCGGCCTCGACCAGGTGCTCCCGCCACTCCTGGCAGGCATCGGCCATGTCGGCCGGGATATCGTGCAGCTCGAAGGTCGTCCCCTGGGTGCTGTCGTCCCAGATGATCGCCTTCATCCGCAGCAGGTCGACCACGCCCTTGAAGTGCTCCTCGGCGCCGATCGGCAGCTGGATCGGCACGGCCGTCGCCCGCAGGCGTTCCTTCATCTGCTTGATCACGCGGAGGAAATTGGCGCCCGGGCGGTCCATCTTGTTGACGAAGGCCATGCGCGGCACGCGGTACTTGTCGGCCTGCCGCCACACGGTCTCGGACTGGGGCTCCACGCCGCCGACCGAGCAGAACACGGCCACGGCGCCGTCGAGCACGCGCAGCGAGCGCTCCACCTCGATGGTGAAATCGACGTGGCCCGGAGTGTCGATGATGTTGATCCGGTGCTCGGGGAAGCTCTGGTCCATCCCCTTCCAGAAGCAGGTGGTGGCCGCGGAGGTGATGGTGATCCCGCGCTCCTGTTCCTGCTCCATCCAGTCCATCACGGCAGCGCCGTCGTGCACCTCGCCAATCTTGTGCGAGACGCCGGTGTAGAACAGGACACGCTCCGTCGTCGTGGTCTTGCCGGCATCGATGTGGGCCATGATGCCGATGTTGCGGTAGCGCTCGATGGGTGTCGTGCGGGCCACGGTAGTTACCTCAGGATTCGTGGGGACGGACGGCGGCCGCTTACCAGCGGTAGTGGGCGAAGGCCTTGTTGGCCTCGGCCATCCGGTGCGTGTCCTCGCGCTTCTTCACGGCGGCGCCGCGGCTGTCGGCCGCGTCCATCAGCTCGTTGGCGAGCCGCTGGGCCATGGACTTCTCGCCGCGCGCGCGGGCCGCGTCGATGACCCAGCGCATGGCCAGGGTCTGCCGGCGGACGGCGCGGACTTCGACCGGCACCTGGTAGGTGGCACCGCCGACCCGGCGGGACTTCACCTCGACCATCGGCTTGACGTTTTCGAGCGCCTGCTCGAGCACTTCCACGGCCTTGTCGACCGGCATCTTGCGGCGGTCGGCGATCTGGTCGATCGCACCGTAGACAATCTGCTCCGCGACCGACTTCTTGCCACTCTCCATGACCATATTCATGAACTTCGACAGGGTCTCACTGCCGTAGACCGGGTCGGGAAGAATGATGCGCTTGGGCGCTTGGGCTCGTCTGGACATGGGACTACCTGGCCGTGGTGTTCAGTAGGAAAAGCATCAGGACTTGGGACGCTTGGCGCCGTACTTGGAACGGCCCTGGCGGCGATCGCCGACCCCGGCGCAGTCCAGCGTGCCCCGCACCGTGTGGTAGCGGACGCCCGGGAGATCCTTGACGCGGCCGCCGCGAATCAGCACGACCGAGTGCTCCTGCAGGTTGTGACCCTCGCCACCGATGTAGCTGGTGACCTCGTAACCGTTGGTCAGGCGCACGCGGGCGACCTTCCGGAGGGCCGAGTTGGGCTTCTTCGGGGTCGTGGTGTAGACGCGCGTGCACACGCCGCGGCGCTGCGGGCTGGCCTGCAGGGCGGGAACCGCGGTCTTCTCCTTCTGAGTTCGACGCGGCTTCCGGACGAGCTGGTTGATCGTTGCCATAAGTTGTTAATTCCCGGTTTCACCTGACGCAGAAAAACCGAGCCGCCCAATGGCGGCCCGCTTCCCCGGTGGAAACTTTTGCAGGCCTTTATTCGTCGGGCCTGCGCTGAGCCCGAGGATTGTAGGAACCGGCCCCCGCACTGTCAAGCACGGGGGCCGGGGTGACTCAGTCGGAGTCGCTCGGCTCCGGCATCTCCACCTCGTCCGGGTTGACGCCGGCCGCGTCCATGGCCTCCGCCATGGTCATCTCGGCCGGGCTGATCTCGACCTTGCGGCGCCGGTTGGCGTGGAAGGCGAAGCCCGTGCCGGCCGGTATCAGGCGGCCGACAATGACGTTCTCCTTCAGGCCGCGCAGGTCGTCCCGCAGGCCGCGGACGGCGGCCTCGGTCAGCACCCGGGTGGTTTCCTGGAAGGAGGCCGCCGAGATGAAGGACTCGGTCGCCAGCGAGGCCTTGGTGATGCCCAGCAGCACCGGGTCGAACCTGGCCGGCTCGCCGTCCTGGGCAGCGACGCGCTCGTTCTCTTCCAGCAGGCGGGCCTTGTCGAGCTGCTCGCCCTTGAGGAACTTGCTGTCGCCGGGCTCGGTGATCTCGATCTTCCGCAGCATCTGGCGAATGATCACCTCGATGTGCTTGTCGTTGATCTTTACGCCCTGCAGCCGGTAGACGTCCTGGATCTCGCGCACCAGGTAGTCGGCCAGGTGCTTGACGTCCTGCAGCCGCAGGATGTCGTGCGGACTCATCTCGCCGTCGGAGATCACCTCCCCGCGCTCGACCACCTCGCCCTCGAACACCGAAAGGTTGCGCCACTTCGGGATCAGCAACTCGTGCTCGCCGTCCTCGTTCTCGATGATCAGGCGCCGCTTGCCCTTGGTCTCCTTGCCGAACTTCACCTTGCCGCTCTGCTCGGCCAGGATTGCCGGTTCCTTAGGCTTGCGAGCCTCGAACATGTCGGCCACCCGCGGCAGGCCACCGGTGATGTCGCGCGTCTTGGAGGACTCCTGAGGAATGCGGGCGATGATGTCGCCCACGCCGACCTTCTGGCCGTCTTCCATGACCACGATGGCGCCCACCGAGAGGGGGTAGGCGATCGGCTCCTTGGAGTCCGGGAAGTGCAGGTCCTTGCCCTTGGCGTCGACCAGCTTGGCCACCGGCCGGAGGTCCTTGCCGGCCGCACCGCGCTGCTTCGGGTCGATGACCACGATGCTCGACAGGCCGGTGTGCTCGTCGACGCGGGCCTCGACCGTGACGCCGTCGATGAAGTCCTTGAACTTCATGTAGCCGGCGGCCTCGGTGACCACCGGATGGGTGTGCGGATCCCAGGTCGAAATGATCTGGCCCCCGTCCACCTTGTCGCCCTCGTCCACGAGGATAGCCGCGCCATAGGGGATCTTGTAGCGCTCCCGCTCGCGGCCGAACTCGTCGATGATGCCGAGCTCGCCCGAGCGCGAAACGGCCACCAGGTGGCCCTTGTCGTGCCGCACGGTCTTCACGTTGTGCAGCCGCACCGTGCCGCCGTTCTTGACCTGCACGTTGTTGCGCGCCGCCGCCCGCGAGGCCGCGCCGCCGATGTGGAAGGTCCGCATCGTCAGCTGGGTGCCCGGCTCGCCGATGGACTGCGCGGCGATCACGCCGACCGCCTCGCCGATGTTCACCTGGTGCCCGCGCGCGAGGTCGCGGCCGTAGCACTGGGCGCACACCCCGTACCGAGTCTCGCAGGTGATCGGCGACCGAACCCAGACCTGGTCGACGGAGAGCTCCTCCAGCCTGCCGACCTCGCCTTCGTCCAGCAAGGTACCCGCCGCCACGGCGATCTCGTCCTTGCCGGGCACCGGCACGTCCTCGGCCACCACGCGCCCAAGCACCCGCTCGCGCAGGGGCTCGACCACGTCGCCGCCCTCGACCAGCGGGGTCATCAGCAGGCCGTCGGTGGTGCCGCAATCGTGCTCCGTCACCACCAGGTCCTGCGCCACGTCCACCAGGCGCCGGGTCAGGTAACCCGAGTTGGCGGTCTTCAGCGCGGTGTCGGCCAGCCCCTTGCGAGCGCCGTGGGTGGAGATGAAGTACTGCAGCACGTCGAGCCCTTCACGGAAGTTCGCCGTGATGGGCGTCTCGATGATGGAGCCGTCCGGCTTGGCCATCAGGCCGCGCATGCCGGCCAGCTGCCGGATCTGCGCCGCCGAGCCTCGGGCGCCGGAGTCGGCCATCATGAAGACGGAGTTGAACGACTTCTCGCGGACGGTCTCGCCCTTGCCGCTGGTGACCTCCTGCACGGAGATCTTGTCCATCATGGCCTTGGCGATCCGGTCGTTGGTGTGCGACCAGATATCGACCACCTTGTTGTAGCGCTCGCCGTTGGTGATCAGGCCGGAAGCGTACTGCTCCTGGAAGTTCTTCACCTCGGCCTCGGCCTCGGCCAGGATCTCGTCCTTCTCTACCGGCACGACCATGTCGTCGGCGGCAAAGGACACGCCGGCGCGGGTGGCGTAGCGGAAGCCCATGTACATCAGCTGGTCGGCGAAGACCACGGTTTCCTTCAGGCCCAGGCGGCGATAGCACTCGTTGATGACCCGCGAGATCGCCTTCTTGTTCATGTCCTGGTTGATCAGCTCGAAGGGCAGTCCCTTGGGCAGGATCTCGGACAACAGCGCGCGGCCCACAGTGGTGTCGAGAGTCTTCAGCGACGAGACCAGCTCGCCGTCCTCGTCCTTCATCCACTCGCGGATGCGCACCTTCACCGAGGCATGCAGGCTTACCGCCCGGTTCTCGTAGGCGCGGTGCACTTCAGCCACGTCGGCGAAAATCCCGCCCTCGCCCTTCACGGCCGCCTGCTGGCGGGTGAGGTAGTAGAGGCCCAGCACCACGTCCTGCGACGGCACGATGATCGGCTCGCCGTTGGCGGGCGAGAGGATGTTGTTCGACGACATCATCAGCGCGCGCGCCTCGAGCTGGGCTTCCAGCGACAGCGGCACGTGGACCGCCATCTGGTCGCCGTCGAAGTCGGCGTTGAAGGCGGTGCAGACCAGCGGGTGCAGCTGGATGGCCTTGCCCTCCACCAGCACCGGCTCGAAGGCCTGGATGCCGAGGCGGTGCAGCGTGGGCGCCCGGTTCAGCATCACCGGGTGCTCGCGGATGACCTCCTCGAGGATGTCCCAGACCTCGGGACCCTCGCGCTCCACGGCGCGCTTGGCGGCCTTGATGGTCAGCGCCTCGCCGCGCAGCTGCAGCTTGTGGAAGATGAAGGGCTTGAACAGCTCCAGCGCCATCTTCTTCGGCAGGCCGCACTGGTGCAGCTTCAGGGTCGGGCCGACCACGATCACCGAGCGGCCCGAGTAGTCGACGCGCTTGCCCAGCAGGTTCTGGCGGAACCGGCCCTGCTTGCCCTTGATCATGTCGGCCAGCGACTTCAGCGGGCGCTTGTTGGTGCCCGTGATGGCGCGGCCGCGGCGGCCGTTGTCCAGCAGCGCGTCGACCGACTCCTGCAGCATGCGCTTCTCGTTGCGCACGATGATGTCGGGCGCGTTGAGCTCCAGCAGGCGGCGCAGGCGGTTGTTGCGGTTGATGACCCGGCGGTACAGGTCGTTCAGGTCGGAGGTCGCGAAGCGGCCGCCGTCCAGCGGCACCAGCGGCCGCAGGTCGGGCGGCAGCACCGGCAGCACGGTCATGACCATCCACTCGGGCTTGTTGCCCGACTCGATGAAAGACTCCAGCAGCTTGAGCCGCTTCGACAGGCGCTTGATCTTGGTCTCGGAGTTGGTGCCCGCCATCTCGTCGCGGACCTTGACCACCTCGGACTGCAGATCCATGGTCCGCAGCATCTGGTGGACCGCCTCGGCGCCCATGCGGGCGTCGAAGTCGTCACCGTACTCCTCGATGGCCTCCAGGTACTGCTCGTCGGTGAGCAGCTGGCCGCGCTCCAGCGGCGTCAGGCCGGGCTCGACGACGACAAAGGCCTCGAAATAGAGCACGCGCTCGATTTCCCGCAGCGTCATGTCCAGCATCAGGCCGATGCGCGAGGGCAGCGACTTGAGGAACCAGATATGGGCCACCGGGCTGGCAAGCTCGATGTGGCCCATGCGCTCGCGGCGCACCTTCGCCTGGGTGACCTCCACGCCGCACTTCTCGCACACCACGCCGCGGTGCTTGAGGCGCTTGTACTTGCCGCACAGGCACTCGTAGTCCTTGATGGGCCCGAAGATCTTGGCGCAGAACAGGCCGTCCCGTTCCGGCTTGAAGGTCCGGTAGTTGATGGTCTCCGGCTTCTTGACCTCGCCGAAGGACCAGGAACGGATCATGTCGGGCGAGGCCAGGCCAATGCGAATGGCATTGAAGTCCTCGACCGGGACGTTCTGCTTGAAGAGCTTGAGAAGGTCCTTCATCAGTAGTTACTCCTGGTCCAGCTCGATGTTGATCGCCAGCGAGCGGATCTCCTTCACCAGCACGTTGAACGACTCCGGCATGCCGGCCACCATCTGGTGGGTGCCGTCGACGATGTTCTTGTACATCCGCGTCCGGCCCTGCACGTCGTCGGACTTGACAGTCAGCATCTCCTGCAGCGTGTAGGAGGCGCCGTAGGCTTCCAGCGCCCAGACCTCCATCTCGCCGAAGCGCTGGCCGCCGAACTGGGCCTTGCCGCCGAGCGGCTGCTGGGTCACCAGGCTGTACGGGCCCGTGCTGCGGGCATGCATCTTGTCGTCGACCAGGTGGTTCAGCTTGAGCATGTACATGTAGCCCACGGTGACCGGCCGGTCGAAGGTGTCGCCGGTGCGGCCGTCGATCAGGGTCGTCTGGCCCGACGCCGGCAGGTCCGCCAGCCCGAGCAGGCCCTTGATCTCCGCCTCGGTGGCGCCGTCGAACACCGGCGTCGCCATCGGCACGCCGCTGCGCAGGTTGCCGCCCAGCTCGAGGATCTCGTCGTCGCTCAGGGAGCCGAGGTCCTCGGTCTTGCCGCCGCTCTTGTTGTAGACGTCGCCGAGGAACTTGCGCAGGTCCTTGACCTTGCCCTCCGCATCGAGCATGCGCCCGATCTTCAGGCCCAGCCCCCGTGCCGCCCAGCCGAGGTGCGTCTCCAGCACCTGGCCGACGTTCATGCGCGAGGGCACCCCCAGCGGGTTGAGGACGATGTCGACCGGAGTGCCGTCCTCGAGATGCGGCATGTCTTCCAGGGGCACGATGGTGGAGATGACGCCCTTGTTACCGTGGCGGCCCGCCATCTTGTCGCCCGGCTGGACGCGGCGCTTCACGGCCAGGTAGACCTTGACCATCTTCAGCACGCCCGGCGCCAGGTCGTCGCCCTGGGTGATCTTGCCCTTCTTTTCCTCGAGCCGGCGGTCGAACTCCTCGCGCTGCCCCTCGAGGCGCTCCTTCATACGCTCGAGCTGGGTCGCGATCTCCTCGTTCTTCGGCCGGATCTCGAACCACTTCTCGCGCGGCAGCTCGCCGAGGTAGGTCTTGGTGATGGTGCTGTCGGCCTTGAGCTTGTTCGGGCCGCCCGCCGCCTTCTTGCCCACCAGCATCTTCTCGACGCGGTCGTAGATGTCGTTCTCGAGGATGCGCAGGGTGTCGTCGAGATCCTTGCGCACGCGCTCGATTTCCTGCCGCTCGATCGACAGGGCCCGGGAGTCCTTCTCGACGCCGTCGCGGGTGAATACCCGGACATCGATCACCGTGCCGTCCATGCCCGGGGGCACGCGCAGCGAGGTGTCCTTAACGTCCGAGGCCTTCTCGCCGAAGATGGCGCGCAGCAGCTTCTCTTCCGGGGTCAGCTGGGTCTCGCCCTTCGGCGTCACCTTGCCGACCAGGATGTCGCTCGCGCGCACCTCGGCACCGATATACGCGATACCGGCCTCGTCGAGATTGCCCAGCGCGGACTCGCCGACGTTCGGGATGTCGGCGGTGATCTCCTCCGGCCCGAGCTTGGTGTCGCGGGCGACGCAGGTGAGCTCCTCGATATGGATGGTCGTGAAGCGGTCTTCCTGCACCACCCGCTCGGAGATCAGGATCGAGTCCTCGAAGTTGTAGCCGTGCCACGGCATGAAGGCCACCAGCAGGTTCTGGCCGAGGGCCAGTTCGCCCATGTTGGTGGACGGGCCGTCGGCCAGCACATCGCCCGCGGCGATCACGTCGCCCTGCTTGACCAGCGGGCGCTGGTTGATGCAGGTGTTCTGGTTCGAGCGCTGGTATTTCGTCAGGTTGTAGATGTCGACGCCGGCCTCGTCGGCAGTGGTCTCCTCGTCGTTGACCCGCACCACGATGCGCGAGGCGTCGACGGAATCCACCACGCCGCCGCGGCGCGCCACCTCGGTCACGCCCGAGTCCTTCGCCACGGCCCGCTCCATCCCGGTGCCCACCAGCGGGGTCTCGGCCCGCAGCGTCGGCACGGCCTGCCGCTGCATGTTCGAGCCCATCAGGGCGCGGTTGGCGTCGTCGTGCTCGAGGAAGGGGATCAGCGAGGCCGCCACGGAGACGATCTGCTTCGGCGACACGTCCATGTACTGGATCTTGTCGGGCGTCTCCATGCTGAACTCGTTCCGGTGGCGGCAGGACACCAGGTCGCTGGTGAACTCGCCCTTCGGGCCCAGCTCGGCGTTGGCCTGGGCGATGACGTACTGGCTCTCCTCGATGGCGGAGAGGTAGTCGATCTGGTTCGTGACCCGGCCGTTCTCCACCTTGCGGTAGGGCGTCTCGAGGAAGCCGTACTCGTTGGTGCGGGCGTACACGGACAGGGAGTTGATCAGGCCGATGTTCGGGCCTTCCGGCGTCTCGATCGGGCACACCCGGCCGTAGTGCGTCGGGTGCACGTCGCGGACCTCGAAGCCCGCCCGCTCGCGGGTCAGGCCGCCCGGGCCAAGGGCCGAGACGCGGCGCTTGTGGGTGACCTCAGACAGCGGGTTGTTCTGGTCCATGAACTGCGACAGCTGGGAGGAGCCGAAGAACTCCTTCACCGCCGCGGCCACCGGCTTGGCGTTGATCATCTCCTGCGGCATCAGGCCCTCGGACTCGGCCAGCGTCAACCGCTCCTTGACGGCGCGCTCGACGCGCACCAGGCCGATGCGGAAGGCGTTCTCGGCCATCTCCCCGACGCTGCGGACGCGGCGGTTGCCGAGATGGTCGATGTCATCGACGGTGCCGCTGCCGTTGCGAATGTCGCACAGGGTCAGCAGCACGGCGATGATGTCGGAGTGGGCCGCCGGGTCGTCCTTGCCGTACTCGGCGAACAGCTTCTTCGACTCCTCGTCCTTGCGCGTGGAGAAGTAGTGGCCGTCGTACAGGATGCCGGGGCCGGTCGCGTTGTCGCGGCTGACGCGCCGGTTGAACTTCATCCGGCCCACGGCGGAGAGATCGTAGCGCTCGGCGTTGAAGAACAGGTTGTGGAACAGGTTCTCGGCGGCCTCGCGGGTCGGCGGCTCGCCCGGGCGCATCATGCGGTAAATCTCTACCAGAGCTTCCAGCGGCGTGCTCGTGGGGTCGATCCTGAGCGTGTTCGACACATAGGGGCCGCGGTCGAGATCGTTCACCCAGAGAGTCCGGACCGACTTCACGCCGGCCTTCACCAGCTGGCGGATCAGCTCGATGGTCAGCTCGTCGTTGGCCTTCGCCAGCAGCTCGCCCGACTTCTCGTCGACCACGTCGTGGGCGAGGATCTTGCCCTCGAGGTACTCCGCCGGCACCGGCAGCGTGTCCACGCCGGCCGCGGCCAGCTTGCGCACGTGCAGCGCGGTGATGCGCTTGCCCTCGGCCACGATGAGCTCGTCGTCCACCATGATGTCGAAGCTGGCCGTCTCGCCCTTGAGGCGCTCGGGAATCAGCTTGAGCTCGATCTGCTCGCCGAGCAGGAACTCGTTGGTCTCGAAGAACAGCGCCAGCATCTCTTCCTCGGTGTAGCCGAGGGCGCGCAGCAGGATCGTGACCGGCAGCTTGCGGCGGCGGTCGATGCGGGCGAACAGCGAGTCCTTGGGGTCGAACTCGAAGTCGAGCCAGGAGCCGCGGTAGGGAATGACGCGGGCGGAGAACAGCAGCTTGCCCGAGCTGTGGGTCTTGCCGCGGTCGTGGTCGAAGAACACGCCCGGGGACCGGTGCAGCTGGGACACGATCACGCGCTCGGTGCCGTTCACCACGAAGGTGCCGTTCTCGGTCATCAGCGGCAGCTCGCCGAGATAGACCTCCTGCTCGCGGACGTCCTTCACCGGCTTCGGCGTGCCCGAGGCCTCCTTGTCGTAGATCACCAGTCGGACCTTCACGCGCAGCGGCGCGGAATAGGTCAGGCCGCGGACCTGGCATTCCTTGACGTCGAAGGGCGGATCGCCCAGCCGGTAGCTGACGTACTCCAGCGCGGCGTTGCCCGAATAGCTGACTATCGGGAACACGCTCTTGAAGGCGGCATGCAGGCCGACGTCGTCCCGCGCGTCGACCGGCAGCTCGAGCTGCAGGAACTTGCGGTAGGAGTCCACCTGGATGGAAAGGAGGTAGGGCACCTCAAGGATGGTCGGACGCTTGCCGAAATCCTTGCGAATACGCTTCTTCTCTGTAAAGGAATACGCCATCGGGCTCACCTTCGAGTGCGGCTCGTTGTCAGATACGGCCCCGCCGGGAGGGCCAGGCGCCCGGACCCCGAGGTCCGGGCCAAACCGGCAGAAACGGGAACAGGCCGGTGGCTCATGCCACCAGCCTGCCCGTTGGCACAGGCTTCAACCCGTGCACGCAGATCTACTTGACCTCGACGCTGGCGCCGGCCTCTTCGAGCTGCTTCTTGATGCCGTCGGCCTCGTCCTTGGACACGCCTTCCTTCACGGTGGCGGGCACGCCCTCCACCATGTCCTTGGCTTCCTTCAGGCCCAGGCCCGTAATGGTGCGGATCGCCTTGATGACGCCGACCTTGTTCGAGCCGAAGCTGCTCATCACCACGTCGAACTCGGTCTTCTCCTCGGCGGCAGCGGCCTCGGCGGCAGGACCGCCGGCGGCGGCCACGGCGACCGGAGCGGCGGCGGACACGCCCCACTTCTCCTCGAGTTCGGACACCAGCTGGGTGACCTCGAGGACGCTCATGTTGCTCAGTACTTCGATGATTTCTTCACGCGAAACAGCCATTGTCTGTGCTCCGATTAAACGGTGTTACCCAATATGAAAAGAAAAACCTGCCTCAGGCCGCCTCGAGCTGGTCGCGCCGCGCAGCGAGCAAGCGGGCGAGCTGCGCCGCGGGCTCGTTGAGCGTGCGCACCAGCTGGGAAGCGGGTGCCTGGAAGACGCCGAGCAGCATTGCCCGGGCCTGCTCCAGCGTCGGCAGGCTGGCGAGCCGCTCGAGATCGGCGGCGGGATAGACCTGCCCACCGATCGCGACGATACGGGTCACCAACTTGTCGTTGTCTTTCGCGAAGGCCTTGATCACCCGCGCGGCGGCACCGGGGTCCTCTACCGAGAACGCCAGCACCAGCGGCCCCTTCAGCTCGTCCTTCATGCATGCGAAGTCCGTGCCGTCGAGCGCCAGCCGCGCCAGAGTGTTCTTGACCACGCGCAGGTAGACGCCCTTCTCACGGGCCTCCTTCCTCAGCGCGGTCATCTGGCCGACGGTCAACCCGCGATACTCAGCCGCAACGGCTGAGTGAGCGGTTTCCGCAACCGTCTTCACTTCGGCGACAAGTGTCTTCTTGTCTTCTAGCCTCAGTGCCATTTCCTACTCCTGGCCGAAAGTTCTTGAACGAGGAAGCGCTTCCCTACGCCTCCCACCTTGACGGTGACCTTCACCAGGTTCGCCTGACTCGGGTAACACCGTCTGCGCAGGCCTTGCATTAAGGCCGAGGCCGCCTGCGGTCTTTGACGACGGCCGGCTGTCACGCCGGCACCTCTGCATTCCATTGCCGCGCCACGTCGCGCCGGCCTGGGCCGCCGCGCCGCGCGCGCATTCTTCCCTAGAAACTCAGTGAAGCCTGGTCGACCGGGATGCCCGGCCCCATGGTCGAGGACACGGTGACCTTCTTCATGTAAATGCCCTTCGAAGCCGACGGCTTGGCCTTCTGCAGGTCGGCCAGCAGCGCGCCCAGGTTCTCCTTCAGGGCATTCGGATCGAAATCCGCCTTGCCGATCGCGCAGTGAATGATGCCCGCCTTGTCGGTGCGGTACCGCACCTGGCCGGCCTTGGCGTTCTTCACGGCGCCCGCCACGTCGGGCGTCACGGTGCCGACCTTCGGGTTCGGCATCAGGCCGCGGGGGCCGAGAATCTGGCCCAGCTGGCCCACCACGCGCATCGCGTCCGGGGAGGCGATCACGACGTCGAAGTCGAGGAAGCCGCCCTTCACCTTCTGCGCCAGCTCCTCGAAGCCCACGATATCGGCGCCGGCCTCGGTGGCCTTGTCGGCATTCTCGCCCTGGGCGAAGACCGCGACGCGCACGTCCTTGCCGGTGCCGTGCGGCATCACGGTCGAGCCGCGCACCACCTGGTCCGACTTGCGGGGATCGACGCCGAGGTTCACGGCCACCTCGATCGACTCGCGGAACTTGGCCGTAGCCAGCTCGCGGGCCAGCTCGAGGGCCTCGTCGATCGAGTAGTAACGGCCCGGCTGCACCTTCTCGGCGAACAGCTTCTTACGCTTGGTCATGCCCGCCATGTCAAACACCCTCCACGTTGAGGCCCATGCTGCGGGCGCTGCCGGCGATGGTCTTCACGGCCGCGTCGAGGTCGGCCGCGTTCAGGTCCGGCATCTTGATCTTGGCGATCTCCTCGAGCTGCGCCCGGGTGACCGTGCCCACCTTGTTCTGGTTGGGCTCGCCGCTGCCCTTGGCAATGCCGACGGCCTTGCGCAGGAGCACCGCGGCGGGCGGCGTCTTGGTGATGAACGTGAAGCTGCGGTCGCTGTAGACCGTGATCACCACGGGCGTCGGCAGGCCCTGCTCGATGCTCTGCGTGTGGGCGTTGAACGCTTTGCAGAACTCCATGATGTTCACGCCGTGCTGGCCCAGCGCGGGGCCGACCGGCGGGCTCGGGTTCGCCTGCCCTGCAGGGATCTGCAGCTTGATGTAACCGGTGACTTTCTTTGCCATGACTCGCTATACCTTGTGTGTGGGTCCAGACGCCTCTCGGCTCCCCTGTGGCTTCCTGCCCGGCGCCTCGGCGCCAACCGCCCCGATCCCGCGGGGCGCGCCAGCTCAGGCCTTTTCGACCTGGCTGAAATCCAGCTCGACCGGGGTCGCCCGGCCGAGGATCTGCACGGCGACGCGCAGCTTGCTCTTGTCGTAATTGACCTCTTCCACGACCCCGTTGAAGTCGTTGAAGGGGCCTTCCGTGACCCGGACCACCTCGCCCGGCTCGAACAGCACCTTCGGCCGCGGCTTCTCCGTGCCCTCCTGGACCCGCTGCAGGATCGCCTCGGCCTCCTTGTCCGAGATCGGCGCCGGCCGGTCGCTGGAGCCGCCGATGAAGCCCAGCACCTTCGGCACTTCCTTCACCAGGTGCCAGGTCTCGTCGTCGAGCTCCATCTGCACCAGCACGTAGCCGGGGAAGAACTTGCGCTCGCTCTTGCGCTTGTGGCCCTCGCGCACCTCGACGACTTCCTCGGTCGGCACGAGAATCTGGCCGAACTTGTGCTCCAGCCCGAAGCGCTTGATGCGCTCCTGGAGCGACTCCTTCACCTTGTGCTCGAAGTTCGAGTAGGCGTGAACGACGTACCAGCGCAGCGCCACCAGCTCAGCCTCCCTGCCCGGTCAGCAGGCGCGTGGCCCACATCAGGAACATGTCGAGCAACCAGAAGAAGATGCCCATCACGATCACGAAAAAGATGATCACCAGGGTCGTCTGGACCGTCTCCTGCCGGTTCGGCCAGACCACCTTGCGCAGCTCGATCCGGGAGCCCTGGATGAACCGCCACAGCTCGCGGCCCACGTCGCTGGTCATGAACACCGAGATCGCGACGGCCAGGGAGAAGATCACGCCGGCCACCCGCAATACGGTCG
>JASFEC010000024.1:0-15110 GCA_050125045.1 Gammaproteobacteria bacterium
TCAAAGACTACCTTGCGCGCCGCGGCAGCGGCCTTGGCATCCGCCTGGGCGTCAAGCGCACCGGCTGCTCGGGTTGGGCCTACGTGGTTGATTACGCAGATGATTCCCGCGAGGGCGACGTGGTCTTCGAGGACCGGGAAGTGCGGGTCTACGTGGACCCGGACCACTTGCGCCTGATCGACGGCACCGAGGTCGACTTCGTGAAGCAGGGCCTGAACGAGGCCTTCTGCTTCCGGAATCCGAACGTCAAGGGCGAGTGCGGCTGCGGCGAGAGCTTCAGCGTCTGATTGTGCGCCCGGGTCCCGGGGCTTAAGATATTCCGTTACGCCCGCGCCAGCCGCGGGCGCTGGTTTGCGTCCGCAGTTGGCGGTTTCGCAAGGACTTTCAGCCGGAATCCAGACTCAGAGCAAGGGAACCCCATGGCGATCGAACGCACTCTCTCCATCATCAAGCCCGACGGCGTGCAGAAGAACCTCATCGGCGAGGTCTACCGCCGCTTCGAGGCAGGCGGCCTGCAGATCGTGGCCGCACGCATGGTGCACCTGTCCCCGGCCGACGCCGGCGCCTTCTACGCGGTCCACCGCGAGCGCCCGTTCTACAACGACCTGGTCGCCTACATGACCTCCGGCCCGGTGATAGTGAGCGTGCTGGAGGGCGAGAACGCCATCCTCAAGCATCGCGAGATCATGGGGGCGACGGACCCGAAGAAGGCCGACGCCGGGACCATCCGCGCCGACTTTGCCGACAGCATCGAGGAGAACGTCGTGCACGGCTCGGACGGCCCGGACACGGCGCGCCAGGAAATCGCCTTCTTCTTCGCCGGCACCGACATCTGCCCGCGTACCCGCTGAGGCCGCGATGAGCGACGCGCGCGTCAACCTGCTGGGATTGTCTCGCCAGGGCCTGGAAGACTTCTTCGTCGGCCTGGGCGAGAAGCCCTTCCGCGCGCGCCAGCTCATGGGCTGGATGTACCGCTTCGGCGTGGACGACTTCGCGCTGATGACCGACATCTCCAAGGCGCTGCGGGCGAAGCTGGCGGAGATCGCCGAGATTCGCCCCCCGGCCATCCGGTCGCTGCATCACGCTGCGGACGATACGCGCAAGTGGATGCTGTCGATGGACGGCGGGCAGGCGATCGAGACGGTGTTCATCCCCGAGCCGGCCCGCGGCACCCTGTGCATCTCCAGCCAGGTCGGCTGCGCGATGGACTGCGCTTTCTGCGCCACCGGCAAGCAGGGTTTCAACCGCAACCTGGTCGCCGCCGACATCGTCGGCCAGGTGTGGCTGGCCAACCGCGAGCTCGGCTACCAGCCGGACGGCGACCGCATCGTCACCAACGTCGTCTTCATGGGCATGGGTGAGCCCCTGGCGAACTATCGCCACGTGGTGCCCGCCATCCAGGTTCTGCTGGACGACTACGGCTTCGCCCTGTCGCGCCGCCGGGTCACGGTGAGCACCTCCGGGCTGGTACCGCAGATCGAGCGACTGGGCGAGGAATGCAACGTGGCCCTGGCGGTGTCGCTGCATGCGGCCGACGACGCGCTGCGCGACGAGCTGGTGCCGATCAACCGCCGCCATCCCATCGGGGAGCTGCTCGAAGCCTGCTGGCGCTATGCCGAGCGGCGCGCCGGCCGCCACATCACTTTCGAGTACGTGATGCTCGACGGCGTGAACGACCGTGATGAGGACATGCGTCGCCTGGCCAGGCTGTTGTCGCACCGCCCGGCCAAGATCAACCTGATCCCCTTCAATCCTTTCCCCGGCACCGAGTTCCGGCGCTCACCCGACACGGTGGTAGAGCGCTGCCGCGACTTCCTCCTGCGCAAGGGCATCCGCACCACCATCCGCCGCACCCGCGGCGACGACATCGACGCCGCCTGCGGGCAGCTGGCCGGCCAGGTCAACGACCGTGTGCGATACCGGCTGGGTTCCAAGCTTGTGAGCGTGACTGCGAGGGCCTCCTGATGAACAGCTTGCTGGCGAGATTCGGGGTCTTGGCGACGGCGGCGATGCTCGTCGCCTGCGCAAGCACGGCCAACCCCAAAGTGTCGGACGAGGATGCCGCGCGCTTCAACGTGCAGCTGGGTATCAACTACCTCCAGCGGGGCGACCTGCAGGAGGCGCGCGAAAAGCTCGAGCGCGCCGTCGACCAGGATCCGTCGTTTCCCGAGGCACATGCCGCGCTCGGCATTCTGTATGAGCGCGTCGGCGAGCTCGATCGGGCCGGCCAGCACCTGCGGCGCGCCACCCAGCTCGCGCCCGACGATCCCAACATGATCAACAACTATGGCGGCTTCCTGTGCCGCCGCGGGGAGCGGTCCGAGGGCATCAAGTATTTCCAGCGCGCGGCGAGCAACGCCTTCTACCGCACGCCCGAGGTGGCCTGGACCAACGCCGGCGTATGCGCCCGGGGCATCCCCGACCTCGAGGCCGCCGAGCAGTATTTCCGCAGGGCCCTGGAGGTCAACCGCAACCACTCCGAGGCGCTGCTGCAGCTGGCGGACATGAACCTGGCGCAGGGCGACGGTTTCGGCGCCCGCGCTTTCCTGCAGCGCTATGAGGCCGTGGCGCGCGCGACGCCGTACAGCCTCGAGCTCGGCCGGCGCATCGAAGCGGCCACCGGTGACGACGATGCCGTCCAGATGTACACCCGCCGCCTGCTCCAGGAATTCCCAGAGTCGCCGGAGGCCCGGAGGCTGCAACGATGAGCCAGCACGAGCCGACCGAGCAGCAGGCGGCGCCCGACCCCGGGTCGGCCGGCCAGCGGCTGCAGGAGGCTCGCGAGCGGGCTGGGTGGACCCGCGAGCGGCTTGCGGGCGAGCTGTGCCTGCCGCTGCAGCGCCTGGAGGCGCTGGAGGCTGACGATTACGAGCGCTTCGGAGGCGAAGTCTTCGTCCGTGGCTACCTGCGGCGGGCCGCCAATGTGCTGAGCCTGCCCGAGGCCGAGCTCATCGGCGCCTATACGGCGGCCGCCGGCGTGGCGCATCCGGCAGAGCTCGTGCCCCAGCTCGGGCCGGGGCGCCCGCCGCGGAAGGGCATACCGGGCTGGGTCGGTCCTGTCGCCGGCGCCGGTGCAGTGGCGGTGGTGCTGGCGCTAAGCTGGTGGCTGATGCGGCCGGGCGGGGAGCCGGAGCCGGCTCCCCTGGCCGAAGAGCCGGTGGCGGTGCCGCTCGAGGAAGTGAAATTGCCTCCGGCCGATCCAGGGCCGGAGCCTGAGCCTGAGCCTGAGCCGGAGGCGATCGTCACGACCCCGGTGGAGATCCCGGCCCCGGGCGCGCCGCCCGCCGATATCGGCGAGCCAGGGGCCGACCCACCGGAGACCTCCGCGGAGATGCGCGCTTCCGAGGAGCCCGCGCTCGAGCTGCCGGTGACCGTCGAGCTGCGCTTCGAGTTCACCGAGGACTGCTGGGTGGAGGTGACCGACGCCCGTGACCAGCGCCTCGCGTACCGGCTCTACCGCGCCGGCGACGTGGCCCGCCTCCGCGGCGTGGCGCCCATGGCGGTGTTCCTCGGCAACGCCGAGGGCGTGCGCCTGACGGTCGACGACAAGCCGGTGGCGGTGCGTGCCGCGGCGGAGCGCAACGGCACCGCCCGCCTCAACGTCGGCGGCGGCACGGGCTGAGGCGGGACGCGCGCGTGGGCAATGCCATCCAGCCCATCCGGGGCATGAACGACATCCTGCCGGACAGCACGGCCACCTGGCAGTGGGTCGAGGCCTCGGCGCGCGCTGTGTTCCGGGCCTACGGTTACCGCGAGCTGCGCGTGCCCCTGGTGGAGCGCACCGAGCTGTTCAGCCGCTCCATCGGCGAGGTCACGGACATCGTCGAGAAGGAGATGTACAGCTTCACCGATCGCAACGGCGACCACCTCAGCCTCCGGCCCGAGGCGACGGCCAGCTGCGTCCGGGCGGCGATCAGCAACGGGCTGATTCATAACCAGCAGCAACGGCTCTGGTACGCCGGGCCCATGTTCCGCTACGAGCGGCCGCAGAAGGGACGCTACCGCCAGTTCCACCAGGTGGGTGCAGAGGCGCTGGGCTTCGCGGGCCCGGATATCGATGCCGAGCTGATCCTGATGTCGGCGCGGTTGTGGCGCCTGCTGGGCCTCGACGGCCTTCGGCTGGAGCTGAACTCGCTCGGGACGAGCGACTCCCGCCGGGGCTATCGCGAGCTGCTGGTCGAGTACTTCAGCGACCACCATGGCGATTTGGACGAAGACAGCCGGCGCCGCCTCGGGCAGAACCCGCTCCGGATCCTCGACAGCAAGAATCCCGGGATGCAGGACCTCATCGCGGGCGCCCCGGTCATCACGGATCATCTCGACAGCGAGTCGGCCGAGCATTTCGCCCGGCTGCGCGCGACCCTGGAGGCCGCCGGTGTCGAGTACCGCGTGAATCCGCGCCTGGTACGAGGCCTCGACTATTACAGCCGCACGGTGTTCGAGTGGCTGACCGACCAGCTCGGCGCGCAGTCGGCGGTGTGCAGCGGCGGGCGTTACGACACGCTGGTCGAGCAGCTGGGTGGGCGCCCGACGCCGGCCATCGGCTGGGCGCTCGGGATGGAGCGCCTGGTGGAGCTGGTGGACGCGCATGCGCCGGCCCCGCCGGCGCCGCATGCCTACCTCGTGCCGCTGGGGACCGAGGTCCAGGCCCAGGCACTGGCGGAGGGGCTGCGCGACCGCGTCTCCGGCCTGCGCCTGCAGGTCCATTGCGGCGGCGGCTCGCTCAAGTCGGCGATGAAGAAGGCCGACCGCAGCGGTGCGGACCTCGCGCTGATCCTGGGCGAACAGGAGATGGCGGCCGACGGCGTGGTGGTGAAACCGCTGCGCAGCGCGGCCGAGCAGAAGACTTTGACAGGTACGGCGCTCGTCGAGCGCCTGGAGCAGAGCGTCGCGTCGCGGCGCGGCTGAACAATCGAGACGCACCGCCGGCCGAGTACCGGCGCTGGAGATGAACGTGGACGACTATTTGACTGAACGCGAGCAGGTTGACCGGATCCGCCAGTGGTGGAAGGAAAATGGGGCCTGGATCATCGTGGGCGTGGGCGGCGGCCTGCTGGCGCTGGTCGGCTGGAACTGGTGGCAGGGTTACCAGCTGCAGCGGGCCGAGCAGGCGGCCGCCATCTACTCGGTCGTCACCGAGGCCGCGATGGAGGAGCGCGTCGACGAGGTGCGAGTCGGGCTAGAACAGCTCGAATCGGGCCATGCCGGCTCGCCCTACCTGCAGCATTCGCGGCTTGCGCTGGCGGGCGTGCTGGCGCGCGCCGGCGATTTCGGGCCGGCGGTGGACCAGCTCCAGCAGGTCCTGGATGAGGCTGCAGACCCCCAGCTGCAGCTCATCGCGCGCCTGCGCATGGCGCGGGTCCTGCTCGCTGCCGGCGAGCTCGAGCGCGCGCTGGAGGTGGCGCGGGGCGGGCAGTCGGGTGTCTTCGCCGCGCCCCTGCGTGAGGTCGAGGGCGACGTGCTGGCCCGGCAAGGCGACGTGGCCGGCGCGCGCGCAGCCTATGAGGACGCGCTGGCGGATGCGGCCGCGCATGGTGGCGTAATCGACGAGGCGCTGGTCCGCCTCAAGCTCGAATCTCTCGGTCCGGCCGCAGACGCGGGGAGCGACGCTTCGTGAGAATCTCTGCCGGTGCCGCGCTGGGTTGCCTCGCTCTCCTGTGCCTCGGTGGCTGCGGTGTGTTCGGCGGCGACGACGAGCCGGTCGAGCCGCCGGCGGAGCTGACGGAGTTCGAGGCGACCCTGAACGTCCGGGAGGCCTGGGACTTCCGGGCCGGCTCGGGTGCGGAGCGCCTGGGCCTCGCCTTACGCCCCGCGGTCGACGGGGCGCGCGTGTTCGTGGCCGGCCGCGACGGGCGCGTGCATGCCCTGGATGTGGCGACCGGCGACCGGCGCTGGACGGCGGAGACAGAGCTGGCGCTGGCCGCAGGGCCCGCCGCGGCCTATGGCATGGTCGCGGTCGGCGGCAGCGACGGAATGGTGCTGGTGCTCGATGCCGCCGACGGCTCGGTCCGCTGGCAGACCCAGCTGTCGGGCGAGGTGCTCGCTGCGCCGGCGATCGCGCCGCAGGTGGTGGTCGTACGCACCGTGGACGGTCGCATGCGCGCCCTGTCGGCGGAGAACGGCGAGGAGATCTGGAGCATCGAGCAGCGGCCGCCGCGGCTTACGCTCCGCGGCACGGCGGCCCCGGCAATCGGCGGCGGCGCCGTGGTCAGCGGCTTCGACAACGGGCGGATAGCAGCGTATGACCTGCGCGACGGTGAGCAGCGCTGGGAGCAGGCCATCTCCATCGGCCGGGGTCGGACCGAGATCGAGCGGCTGTCGGACGTGGACGCCACTCCGCAGGTGGTCCCCCCGGACGTGTTCGCAGCCGGTTACCGGGGCCGCGTGGTCAGCCTGTCGCTGGAGACCGGCCAGATTCTGTGGGCCAATGAGTTGTCGAGCCACCAGGGCGTGGGCGTGGACTGGACCAGCCTCTACGTCACGACGGACGAGAGCGAGCTGGTGGCGATGAGCCGTGGCAGCGGCGGCGAGCTATGGCGCCAGAACGCGCTGCGCCTGCGCCGCCTGACGACGCCGACACCGCACAGCCAGAGCGTGGTCGTGGGCGACTTCGAGGGCTGGCTGCACTGGCTCGATCCGATCACCGGAGCTTTGCAAGCCCGCTATCGTGCCGGCGACGCCCCCTTCATCACGGCCCCGGTCAGCGGCGGCGAGCTGCTCATCGCCCAGGACGAGGAAGACCGGGTGTACGCCCTGCGCGCGGAGCCGCGGGGCTGAGGCCTCCCTGCCCATGCTTCCCGTCGTCGCTCTGGTGGGCAGGCCGAATGTCGGCAAGTCCACGCTGTTCAACTTCCTCACCCGCACGCGGGACGCGTTGGTCGCGGACCTGCCGGGGCTGACCCGGGACCGGCAGTATGGCTACGGCCGCATCGGGCCGGTGCCCTACATCGTCGTCGATACCGGCGGCCTGAGCGGCGCGAAAGACGACCTCGACGGGCTGATGGCCCGCCAGACGCTCCGGGCGCTGGACGAGGCCGACGTGGTGCTGTTACTGGTGGATGCCCGCGAGGGCCTCACCGCCGTCGACGAGCAGGTGGTGGACCTGCTGCGGCGGCGCGACCGCCCCGTCACGCTCGTCGTCAACAAGGCGGAAGGCCAGTCGCCGGACTTGGTGGGCACCGAGTTCTATCGCCTCGGGCTCGGCCAGCCCGCCGTCATCTCCTCGGCGCACGGCGACAACGTGCGCGCGCTGATGGACGAGGTGCTGGCGCCGTTCCCCGAGGAAGAGGCCGCCGGCGAGCGCGAGGAGGGGATCCGGGTGGCGGTTATCGGCCGGCCTAACGTCGGCAAGTCGACCCTGATCAACCGCATGATCGGGGAGGAGCGGCTGGTCGCCTTCGACCGGCCCGGCACCACGCGCGACGCGGTGGAGGTCCCCTTCGAGCGGGACGGCAGGCATTACGTGCTGATCGACACGGCCGGCGTCCGCCGGCGGGCCCGGGTCTCGGAGGCGATCGAGAAGTTCAGCGTTATCAAGACGCTGGGCGCCATCGATGCGGCGGCCGTCGTGATCGCCGTCCTCGACGCGCGCGAGGGCATCACCGAACAGGACGCCACGCTGCTCGGCCTGGCGGCCGAGCGCGGCCGCGCCATGGTGGTCGCGGTCAACAAGTGGGACGGGCTGTCACCCGACCAGCGGGACACGGTGCGCCGGCAGCTCGAACTGAAGCTGCCTTTCCTCGACTATGCGCCGATCCAGTTCATCTCGGCCCGGCACGGGACCGGCGTCGGCGACCTGTTCGGGCTGGTCGACGCCAGCTACGAGGCGGCGCAGCGCGACCTGCCGACCCCCGAACTGACGCGCGTGCTGCAGGACGCCGTCACCGCGCACCAGCCGCCGATCTCGCGGGGCCGCCGCATCAAGCTGCGCTACGCGCACCAGGGCGGCCGCAACCCGCCGGTGATCGTGATCCACGGCACCCAGGCGGAGTTGCTGCCGGACAGCTACCGGCGGTACCTTGCCAATGTCTACCGCAAGGCCTTTCACCTGCAGGGGACGCCGGTGCGGATCCAGCTGCGCTCGGGCGAGAATCCCTATGCCGGCCGCCGCAACCCGCTGACGCCGCGCCAGCAGCGCAAGCGCCAGCGCCTGCTGCGCCATGTGAAGAAGGGCCGCTGAGGAGTCCCGCATGCAACCAGGCAGCAAGATCATCCAGCCCCCCGCGTTCACTCCGACCGAGGCGCGGTCCGCCACTGGCGCGCGCCGTTTCGTCCGCGTGGAGGAGCCCTTCAGCATGCACCGCGGCGGCATCCTGCCGCGCCTCGACATCGCCTACGAGACGTGGGGCAAGCTGAACGACGACGCCTCCAACGCCGTCCTCCTGTTCACGGGGCTGTCGCCCTCGGCCCACGCCGCCTCTTCGCCGGAAGACACCTCGCCCGGCTGGTGGGAGGACATGGTCGGCCTGGGCCGGCCGATCGACACTCGGCATTACTTCGTCATCTGCGTGAACTCGCTCGGCAGCTGCTTCGGCAGCACCGGGCCCGCGTCCATCGACCCGCGCACGGGCGAGCCATATCGCCTGGCCTTTCCCGTCCTGACCGTTGAGGACATTGCGGCTGCCGGCCGGGAAGTTGTCCGACACCTCGGGATCGACCAGCTCCACACCGTGGTCGGCCCCTCGCTCGGTGGGATGACCGCGCTCGCCTTCTGCGTGCTGTTCCCGGAGCTGAGCCGCGGCCTGGTGGCAATTTCCTCGGCCGCCCGCGCCACGCCCTTCGCCATTGCCCTGCGCTCCCTGCAGCGCGAGATGATCCGTTCCGACCCGGACTGGCAGGGCGGCGACTACGCGCCGGACAAGCCGCCGCTGCGGGGCATGCGGCTGGCCCGCAAGCTCGGCATGATCACCTATCGCTCGGCCGAGGAGTGGGATCATCGTTTCGGTCGCGAGCGGGCCGGCGGCGAGCACGAGTCCTGCGACCAGTTCGGCATCGATTTCGAGGTCGAGTCCTACCTCGAGCATCACGCCAACAAGTTCATTGGCCAGTTCGACCCCAACTGCTACCTCTACCTGTCGCGCGCCATGGACCTCTTCGACGTGGCGGAGCACAGCGGCTGCATTGCCACCGAACTGTCCAAGCCGGGCATCGAGCGGGCGCTGGTGGTCGGTGTGGAGACCGACTTCCTGTTCCCGATCCACGAGCAGGAACAGCTCGCGGAATGTCTCGAGCAGCCCCACCGAGAGGTCCAATTCGAGGCGCTGCCCTCGGTGCAGGGCCACGACTCCTTCCTGGTCGACATGGATCGCTTCCGGCCGGTGATTGCCGGCTACTTCGATCGCCGCTGAGCCGCGCCCGCCGTCTCGCCGCCTCCCGGCGGATCTTCGCGAGTGGCCGTGACCTCCGCCTCGACGCGCCCGCGCGCCAGCCGCAGCTCCAGCCGGTCGCCCGCCGCGATCGCCCCGGCGTCGAGGACGATGCGGCCGTCGCGCAGGTTCGTCACGATGGCGTAGCCGCGGTCCAGGGTGGCCAGCGGGCTCACGGTGTTGAGCGCGTGCCCGGCCGCTTCCAGGCGCGCGCGCAGCGCCTGCAGCCGATAGCGCGCCGCCGTGCGGAGCCGGCGCTCCAGGCCGGCGGTATGCTCGGTCGCCGCCTGCACGCGGCGTGCCGGGGACTGCGCCGCGAGCACGGTCCGCGCCTGCGCCAGCCGCCCGCGTCGCCCGTCGATCTCTGCCGCCATGGCTCGCCGCAGGCGGCCATCCAGCTCGGCCAGCCGCTGAGCATGCTGGCGCAGGCGATTGCCCGGATGCGAGACGCTCAGCCGGCGCCGCTGCCAGTCAAGGCGCTGGGAGAGCGCGCCCAGCTGCCGCTGCATGGCGTTGCGCAGCCGGCCCGCGTCCTTGTTGAGGCGCCGCAGCCACTCCAGGGAATCGGGTACCACGAGCTCGGCCGCGCCCGAGGGTGTCGGGGCCCGCAGGTCGGCCGCGAAGTCGGCGATGGTGAAGTCGACCTCGTGGCCCACGCCGGAGACGACCGGAACCGCGCTGGCGCGGATCGCCCGCGCCACGACTTCCTCATTGAAGCTCCAGAGGTCCTCCAGCGAGCCGCCGCCGCGGGCCAGGATCACCACGTCGCATTCCGCCCGCGTGGAGGCCAGCGCCAGGGCCGCGGCAATCTTCTCCGCCGCGCCTTCGCCCTGGACGGGGGTGGGATAAATGATCACCGGCACGGCCGGGAAGCGGCGGCGCAGGACGTGGAGGATGTCGCGGACGGCGGCGCCGCTGGGAGAAGTCACCACGCCGATGCGGCGGGGGAGCTTCGGGATCGGCCGCTTCAGGGCCTCCTCGAACAGGCCCTCTTCGCGCAGCCGGGCCTTCAGCGCCTCGAAGCGGCGGCGCAGGGCGCCTTCGCCGGCCTCCTCGGCGTACTCGACGACCAGCTGGTATTCGCCCCGCGGCTCATAGACCGTGAGTCGGGCGCGCAGCAGCAATTGCATGCCGTTGCGCGGGCTGACCGCCAGCTTGAGCGCGGTGGAGCGCCACATCACGCAGCGCACCTGGGCGGCCTCGTCCTTGAGCGAGAAATACAGGTGGCCGGAGGCGGGCCGGGCCAGGTTGGAGACCTCGCCCTCGATCCAGAGCGCAGGCAGGGCGGTTTCCAGCGCCAGCCGGACCTCGCGGTTCAGGCGCGACACCGTCCAGACGTCGCGTTCCGGCAGCTCGAAAGGGTCCCCGCTCATGGGCGCATGATACCGCGAGATTTACCCTCGTCGGGTCGGCGCGTAGAATGGTGGGTTTACACTCCACCTGCCGCGAGGGACCCCCGATGCGCCTTATCCAGGAAGCCCTCACCTTCGACGACGTCCTGCTTGAGCCCGCCTACTCGGATGTGTTGCCGCGGGAAGTAAGCCTGGCCACCCGGCTGACCCGCGACATCGAGCTCCAGATGCCGATCGTCTCGGCCGCCATGGACACCGTGACCGAGGCCCGCCTGGCCATTGCCCTGGCCCAGGAAGGGGGCATCGGCGTAATCCACAAGAACATGACGCCCGAGGGACAGGCTCGCGAGGTCCGGCGGGTCAAGAAGTACGAGAGTGGGATCATCAACGATCCCATCACCGTGACGCCGGACAAGACGATTCGGGAGGTGCTCGAGCTGACCCGGGCGAAGGGTATCTCCGGCGTTCCCGTCGTGGACGGCGGCCGCATCGCCGGTATCGTCACCAACCGCGACCTGCGGTTCGAGACTCAGCTCGACCTGCCCGTGTCCGAGGTGATGACCCCTCGCGAGCGCCTGGTGACGGTGCGTGACGGCGCGGCCAAGGAGGAGATCCTGCAGCTGCTGCACAAGCACCGCATCGAGAAAGTGCTGATCGTCGACGATGCTGACCGCCTGACGGGGATGATCACGGCGAAGGACTTCCAGAAGGCGACCGACTTCCCGAACGCCTGCAAGGACGAGCGCGGCGCGCTCAGAGTAGCGGCGGCGGTGGGCGGCAGTGTGGACACCGATGTGCGGGTCGAGGCGCTGGTGGCAGCCGGCGTCGACGTGATCGTCGTCGACACCGCGCACGGTCACTCGGCCGGCGTCCTCGAGCGCGTGCGCCGGGTCAAGGATGCGTTCCCGCACATCCAGGTGATCGGCGGCAACATCGTCACCGCGGAGGCTGCCAAAGCGCTGGTGGAGGCCGGGGCCGACGGCGTCAAGGTCGGCATCGGCCCGGGCAGCATTTGTACGACCCGCATCGTGGCGGGCGTGGGCGTGCCCCAGGTCACTGCCGTCGCCAACGTGGCGGCCGCGCTGGCCGGGAGCGGCGTGCCCGTCATCGCCGACGGCGGCATCCGCTACTCGGGCGACCTGGCGAAGGCCATCGTCGCCGGCGCTCACTGCATCATGGTGGGCAGCCTCTTCGCCGGCACCGAGGAGTCCCCGGGCGAGGTCGAGCTCTACCAGGGCCGCTCCTACAAGACCTACCGCGGCATGGGCTCCCTGAGCGCCATGTCCCAGCGGCACGGCTCCAAGGACCGCTATTTCCAGGACGCCACCGACTCCGTCGAGAAGCTGGTGCCGGAGGGGATCGAGGGCCGCGTGCCCTACAAGGGCAGCCTGATCCAGATCGTGCACCAGCTGGCCGGCGGCCTGCGGGCCGCGATGGGCTACACCGGCTGCCGGACCATCGACGAGATGCGCAGCCAGCCGAAGTTCGTGCGGATCACCAACGCGGGGGTCCGCGAGAGCCACGTCCATGACGTGGCGATCACCAAGGAGTCCCCGAATTACCGCGTCGACTGACGAGCCCGAGCGATGACCACCGACATTCATGCCCAGCGGATCCTGATTCTCGACTTCGGTTCGCAGTACACCCAGCTCATCGCCCGCCGCGTGCGCGAAGCGGGCGTCTACAGCGAGATCCGCGCCTGGGACTGCCCCGGCCAGGAGATCCGGGCGTTTGCTCCATCGGGCATCATCCTGTCCGGCGGGCCGGAGTCGGTGACCATCGACGAGGGCCCGCGGGCCTCGAGCACGGTGTTCGACCTCGGCGTGCCGGTGCTGGGCATCTGCTACGGCATGCAGACCATGGCGGCCCAGCTGGGCGGCGAGGTCGCCGGCTCCACCCACCGCGAGTTCGGCTATGCGCGGGTCAAGGTGACCGCGAGTTCGAGCTTGCTGGACGACATCGAGGACCACGAGGACGGCGACGGCACGCCGCTGCTCGACGTCTGGATGAGCCACGGCGACCGTGTCGAGTCCCTGCCGCCCGGCTTCATCGCCATCGCCGGCACCGACAGCGCGCCGCTGGCGGGCATGGCCGACGACGGCCGCCGCTTCTACGGCCTGCAGTTCCATCCCGAGGTCACCCACACCCGCCAGGGCGCCCGCATCCTGTCGCGTTTCGTGCACGACATCTGCGGCTGCGCCAGCGACTGGAACGCCGGCAACATCGTGGACGATGCGATCGAGCGCGTGCGCGCGCAGGTGGGCGGGGACAAGGTACTGCTGGGCCTCTCCGGGGGGGTTGACTCCTCGGTGGTGGCCGCCCTGCTGCACCGGGCGATCGGCGACCAGCTGGTCTGCGTGTTCGTCGACCACGGCCTGCTGCGCAAGGGCGAGGGCGACCAGGTGATGGCGACCTTCGCCAGGCACATGGGCATTCGCGTGATCCGCGTCGATGCCGAGGAGCGTTTCCTCGCCGAGCTGGCGGGCGTGGCCGATCCGGAGGCCAAGCGGAAGATCATCGGCCGGCTGTTCATCGAGGTGTTCGAGGAGCAGGCCCAGCAGCTCGAGGACATCGACTGGCTGGCGCAGGGCACGATCTATCCCGACGTCATCGAGTCTGCGGGCGCCAAGACCGGCAAGGCCCACGTCATCAAGTCGCATCACAACGTCGGCGGCCTGCCGGAACGCATGCGCATGCAGCTGGTCGAGCCGCTGCGCGAGCTGTTCAAGGACGAGGTGCGCAAGATCGGGCTCGAGCTGGGCCTGCCGTGGGACATGGTCTACCGGCACCCCTTCCCGGGCCCCGGCCTGGGGGTGCGCATCCTGGGCGAGGTGAAGAAGGAATATGCCGACCTGCTGCGCCTTGCCGACGATATCTTCATCAGCGAGCTGCGCAACCACGATCTCTACGACAAGGTGAGCCAGGCCTTCGCGGTGTTCCTGCCGGTCCGCTCGGTGGGCGTGATGGGCGACGGGCGCCGCTACGACTATGTCGTCGCGTTGCGCGCCGTGGAGACGATCGACTTCATGACCGCGCACTGGGCGCACCTGCCCTACGAGTTCCTGGACCTCGTCAGCCGGCGGATCATCAACGAGATCCCCGGGATTTCCCGCGTCACTTACGATATTTCGGGCAAGCCGCCCGCCACCATCGAGTGGGAATAGGGCCTCGCCCGATCATGTAAGCTGGCGCGCCACCCAGAGCCCCGAGGTATTGCCATGTCGAAACCCGTGATAGCCGACAACAAGCCGGTCAAGGTCGCTCTCGAGAAAGGCAAGGAGTACTTCTGGTGCCGCTGCGGTCGGTCGAAGAACCAGCCCTTCTGCGACGGCTCGCACAAGGGCACCGACTTCACGCCGAAGAAGTTCGTCGCCGGGGAAGACGGCGATGCTTACCTGTGCGCCTGCAAGCACACGGCCGACCAGCCCTTCTGCGACGGCACCCACAAGAAATTCTCGGCCGAGGACGTCGGCGAAGAGGGCCCGGGCCCGGAGGCATCGACGGCCGACGGCGCGCCGCAGGCGGAGCCGACGCCGGAAGAGCCGACCGTGGCTTTCATCCACGAGCTCGCCCGCGAGGGCCTGGAGACGTTCGGAGCCCACGGGCCCGTCGCGGCCATGGGCGTCCCGAGGCACGCGCTGCCGCACTGGGACGATCTCCAGGTGCTCGTCGCCCAGATGGCGGACAAGCCGCTGCAGGAGGACGTTGCGGTCGGCACGGAGCTGGTCATCGGTCCCGAGGCGAAGAAGCCGCTGCGGCTCGAGATCCCCTTGTTCGTCTCGGACATGAGCTTCGGCGCGCTTTCCGAGGAGGCCAAGATCGCCCTGGCGAAGGGGGCGGAACTCGCGGGCACCGGCATCTGCTCGGGCGAGGGCGGGATGCTGCCCGAGGAGCAGCAGGCCAACAGCCGCTACTTCTACGAGCTGGCGTCGGCGCGCTTCGGGTTCACCATGGACAAGGTCGCGAAGGCCCAGGCATTCCACTTCAAGGGTGGGCAGGGCGCCAAGACCGGCACCGGCGGTCACCTGCCGGGTCACAAGGTGAAGGGAAAGATCGCGCAGGTGCGCGGGCTCGAGGAAGGCAGGGGCGCGGCGGCACCTGGACCGGATCGGGCGCGGCGACGTCACGCTGATCATCACGGGCGGTCTGCGTACACCGGCCGACGTCGTCAAGGCCCTGGCGCTGGGCGCCGACGGGGCCGCCGTGTCGAACGCGGCGATCCAGGCCATCGGCTGTCTCGGCATGCGTGCCTGCCACACCAACAACTGCCCCGTCGGCATAGCCACCCAGCGGGAGGACCTCCGCGCACGGCTGATCGTGGACCAGGCGGCGCAGAGGCTGGCACGCTTCTTCGAGGCTGCGGTGCACATGATGAGCACGCTGGCGCGGGCCT
>JASFEC010000025.1:0-15058 GCA_050125045.1 Gammaproteobacteria bacterium
CCGCCGCGGGCCTGCACGGGCGGCATGGCGTCGGTGAGCCGCATGGTCTCGCCCGACATCCGCCACCGGAACACCGCCTCGCTGGCGAGCACCCGCTGCACGTACTTGCGCGTCTCGCTGTAGGGCACCGAGTCCACCCAGGCGTCGGCCGGCAGCACGCCCTGCTCGGGCAGCCAGCGCTCCACCCGCGACGGCCCGGCGTTGTAGGCTGCCGTGGCGAGCACGCGGTGATCGCCGAAGCGGTTGAGCATCCGCGCGAGATACGTCGTGCCCAGCGCGATGTTGGTGTCCGGGTCGACCAGCGTCGCGTTGCCGCCCCAGCGCAGCCCCGCCTCGCGCGCCAGCTGCCGTCCCGTGGCGGGCATCAGCTGCATCAGCCCGAGGGCGCCGACCCGGGAGCGGGCATCGGGCACGAACAGGCTCTCGCTGCGCGCCACGCCGAAAGCCCAGGCGCTGTCGATGCCGGCGCGCCGGCTGTGCAGCTCGAACTCGGGCTGCCACGCGAGCGGGAAGCGCAGGCCGAGGTCGTCGTGGACGCCGGCGACGGTCGCCGCGGTGATCGCGCGCGAGTGCCAGCCCCAGCGGCTGGCGAGGATGCCCGCCTGGGCGCGCTCGGCAGGGTCGAGCTGCGCCAGCACGCGCTGCCACTCGATGCGGCCGTAAGACTCCAGGCCCACCAGGAACAGCTCGCGGCTGCGCTGCACGTCGGCGCGCCGGGCGAGCGCGGCGAGCAGGTCGTCGCGCGGCGCCGTCGGCGTGTCCTGCCAGGCGTAGGGGGCGTTGAGGCGGTCGGCGGCGAGAAAACTGTAGTAGCCGCGTTCGCCGGAGAGTGTGGCGTAAACCGCCCTCGCCTCGCCGCTGCGGCCGGTGCTCTCCAGCACGCGCCCGCGCCAGTAACGCCACACGGGCTCGTCGGCTTCCGCCGCCGGCATGGCCGCCAGGGCGCGCTCCAGCGCCTCCCAGTCCTGGGCGCGGAGGGCGATCCGAGCACGCCAGGCCCGGGTGTCCTCGTCGTGCGCGGCCTCCGGCAGGGCATCGAGCAGCTGGGCGGCCGCGGGCAGGTGGCGCCAGGCGTGGATCAGCGCGATGCGGCGGTCGAGCGCCGCCCCCTCGGCGGCCGTGAACCTGAAACGATCGCGAAAGTACGGCCAGCGCGCCGCAGCGGTCTCGGGGTCGGTGCTGGCCATGCGCGCGAAGCCGAAGCGCAGCAGTGCCCGCTGCTCCGGGGTATCGCCGTGGTGGGCCGGACTGCGCAGCTGCCCGACGGGATCGGCATGGGTGCGTTCCCAGCGAGCGACGCGGGCCAGTTCAGCATCGCCCAGCGGCCGCGCCAGCCAGCGGGCGAGCCGGAACTGGCCGTCTTCCAGGGCCAGCTGGACCCGCGCCCGGCGCGTGCGGTCGTCGATGCCTCCCGTGTCCTCCAGCCACTCGAACGCGGGGTCGCAGGCCTCCGGCTGGCTGACGGGCGACAGCCAGCGGTCCCGCACGGCTGCTTCGAGGCCGTCGAGACGGCCGAGCGCGAGGCGCGCGCTGAAGGCCCGGCAGGCCAGCACGGTGTTGCCGGAGTCCGCGTAGTGCGCGTCGTACACGGCAAGGTACTCGGCCCAGCGCTGGCGGCGGGCCAGCGACGCGGTCCACTGCCGCCGGAGGCCGGGCACGAAGCCGAGCCCCGCGTGCTCGGCCAGAAAGGCGCGCACCTCGGCGTCGTCGACGCGCCCGAGCCGGCTGCGCAGCCAGGCGGCCCGCAAGTCCGGCAGCAGGGCATAGCCTGCGAGCTGCCCCAGCAATGGCTCGACCTCGCTCCAGCGCCCGGCTTCGGCATGGGGCAGGGCGAGCCGGAAGGCCTCGCGCTGGGCCTCGAGGCGCGCCTCGGCATCCAGCGTCGCGCCCGCCGGCTGGCTCGAGCCGAGGAGCACGAGGAAGAACAGCAGGGGGATCAGCGGCATGTCGTCGGCCTCCTTGGCACGATGGCAGTCTCGCGGCGTGCGTGGCGAACCATTATGCTCGCGCCACAATTCTTCTCAACCGGAGGGCGGATGCCGGCGCCGCTCGTCATGCTGCTGTTGTTCCCCGCCATCGGGGCGGTCTCGGGCCTGCTGGCCGGCCTGTTCGGCATCGGCGGCGGCCTGGTGATCGTGCCGGCGCTGAACGCGGCGTTCGTCGCCGGCCTGGTGGCGGTCGACCCGGCTGTTCGCATGCACGTGGCGATCGGCAGCTCTCTCGCGGTGATCGTGTTCACCGCCATCTCCTCGGTGCGCGCCCACCAGGGTTACGGTGCAGTGCTGTGGCCGGCGGTCCTCGGGCTGGCGCCGGGCGTCGTGCTCGGCGGCCTGCTGGGCGCGGCGCTGGCCGACGCGCTGGCCACGCGCACGCTCGAGGTCTGGTTCGGGGTGTTCGTGCTGCTGATGGCGGCCCAGCTGGCGCTGGTGCCGCGCGTGCAGGCCGCGGCCGGCACGGGCCTGCCCGGGCCGGCGAAGAACCTGGCGGCGGGCACCGGTATCGGGGCGGTCTCGGCGCTGGCCGGCATCGGCGGCGGGATCATGACGGTGCCCTACCTCGCCTGGCACGGCGTGCCGCTGCACCAGGCGGTCGGCAGCGCGGCTGCCTGCACCCTGCCGGTGGCCCTGGCCGGCGCGCTCGGTTACGCGCTGGCGGGGCAGGGCGATGCGGCGCTCCCCTTCTCGAGCGGGTACCTGTACTGGCCGGCCATCCTCGGGGTCGCGGTGGCGGCCATCCTCACCGCGCCGCTGGGGGCGAAGCTGGCGCACCGGTTGCCGGTGCGCCAGCTGCGGCTGCTGTTCGCCGCGCTGCTGGTCGTGGTCGCCCTCGACATGCTGCGCGGCTAGCCCACGAGCCGCGCGCCTAGCGGATGGGCAGGATCAGGTTGGCGTTGCCGCGGCGGATGTTCAGCAGCAGCGAACCGCCCTCCGCGTGTTGCCGCAGGTCGTCGAGGTTGTTGACCTTCTGGCGGTTCACGCCGGTGATCAGGTCGCCCGGCCGCAGGCCGCGCTGGGCCGCCGGGCTGCCCGGCACCACGTTGGTGACCAGCACGCCGCTCTGGCCCTCGTAGCGGGGCGAGCCCTCCTCAAGGCTCTCCAGCTCCGCGCCCTGCAGGCCCGGGTGCAGGTCCTCCGCGGCGAGCTGCTCGCTCGCGGCCTGCTCGCCGAGCTTGGCGCGCACGGTCTGCTCGCGGCCGTCGCGGATGATTTCCAGCGTGACGGTGTCGCCGCTGCGCTTCATGCCGATGGCGTTGCGCAGCTCGTTGGCGTTGTCGACCACCTGGCCGTCGACCTCGCGGATGATGTCCCCGGCCTCGATGCCGGCCTTGTCGGCGGCGGAGTCGGGCATCACCTGGGAGACCAGGGCGCCCTTGTTGTCGCTCACGTCGTAGGCCTCGGCGATGTCGGGCGTGATGGTGATGATGGTGACGCCCAAGAGGCCGCGCCGCACCTCGCCGAATTCCAGCAGCTGGTCCATGACGCTGCGCGCCATGTTGGTGGGGATGGCGAAGCCGATGCCGATGTTGCCGCCGCCGCGCGAGATGATGGCCGAGTTCACGCCCACGAGCTCGCCCTGCAGGTTGACCAGGGCGCCGCCGGAGTTGCCGGGATTGATCGAGGCGTCGGTCTGGATGAAGTCCTCGTAGCCCTCGGGGTTGATGCCGGAGCGGCCGAGCGCGCTGATGATCCCGGAGGTCACGGTATGGCCGAGGCCGAAGGGGTTGCCGATGGCGAGCACGAAATCACCCACCGCCACCTCGGAGGAGTCGGCCATGCCGATCTCGGTCAGGTCGTCGGGCTCGATGCGCAGCAGGGCGATGTCGGACGCGGGGTCGGTGCCGATGATCTCGGCCTTGAAGTTCCGGTCGTCCTGCAGCGTGACGTCGATCTCGTCGGCGCCGTCGACGACGTGGGCGTTGGTCAGCACCAGCCCTTCCCGGGCGTCCACGATGACTCCGGAACCGGCGCTCTGGGTCTGGCGACGCCGCGGCTGGTCGGGCAGGTCGAAGAAGCGCCGGAAGAAGGGGTCGTCCATGAACGGGTTGTTGCCGCGCAGCTCCACGCTGCCCCGGGTGGCGATATTCACCACGGCCGGCGCGGCGCGCTCCACGACCGGGGCCAGGGACGGCATCGGCGTGCCGTTGACCTCCGCCGGCAGCTGCGCATGTACGGGCGTCACGGCCGCCAGGGTCGTCAGCGCCGCCAGGATGGCGAGTGAGCGTGCAATCATGAGGGATAGGTCTCCAGCTGTTGGTCCGGGCGATTGTCCGGGATAGAGGATGCCGCTGCGACCCGGATGGTCACAGCGGCGTTCCAGGGCTTCGACCGCCGCCGGCGCCCTCAGTTCACGTCGACGTTGATCCGGCGCGGCATCACGCGCTCGTGCTTCGGGATCGAGACCTCGAGCACGCCGTGGGTGCTGGTCGCCGTGATGCCCTCGGCGTTGGCCGTGTCGGGCAGCGTGAAGCGCCGGAAGAAGCGGCCGGCCACGCGCTCGACGCGCCGGTAGCCGCCTTCGTCCTCGCGGTGGGTCTCCGCGCGGTTGCCGCTGATCGTCAGCACGCCGTCCTCCATCGTGACCTCGATGTCCTCCGGCTTGACGCCCGGGATGTCGGCATGCAGCACGAAGCGGTTTTCCTCCTCGCGGATGTCCACCGGCGGGGTCCAGTTGGCCACGCTGCCGCTGGTCTCGTCGAGGCCGAGGCGCTGCTCGAACAGGCGGTCGATGTCGCCTTGCAGGGACCGCATCAGGCCCCAGGGCTGGTAACGAATGAGGCTCATGGTTGTCCTCCTTGCAGGATGGGTTGGAAGTGACTCATGGCCCGTTAAATCGGGGCGCAACAGGGTTTTTCAAGGCCCTGGAAGCGGATTTGGCGGCCCTTTTCGCGGCAGTTACGGACACAACATCTTGTGTCGCATCGCAGCATCAGATTTTTTTGTATGATCCGGGCCAAAATCATAGAAAACTTCTATAAATATTTTCCAACCAACTGATTTATATATCTATATACCCGGTTGTTAAATTGCTCCCCAGTGCTTGACAGCGCCCCGTCAGGCCCTTAACTTAACGCTCCCGTAACACAACATCTTGTGTTCGGCCGCCACCAGCACCTTGGGTGGCCCAGATCGAAAGCCAGAGACCAGACAAAGCACCGCCCGGGGGGGTAAGAGGCATAATGAAAACCGCGCTGCAAGAACAGGTGATTCCGGTGGAGTCCGTCAACGACATCCCGTTCCAGGCCGCTTCCCTGGACATCTGGGAGAAGAAGTACCGGCTCGTCGCGAAGGACGGGACGGTGCTCGACGAGACGATGGACGACACCTATCGCCGGATTGCGCGCGCGCTGGCCGACGTCGAGACCGAGGACCGCCGGCAGCACTGGTTCGAGCGCTTCACCTGGGCGCTGCAGAACGGCGCCATCCCCGCCGGGCGCATCGTCTCCAACGCCGGCGCCCTGGCCCATAAGCCGGCCACCTCGACCATCAACTGCACCGTCTCCGGCACCATCCGCGACTCGATGGACGACATCCTCGACAAGGTGCACGAGGCCGGCCTGACCCTGAAGGCGGGCTGCGGCATCGGCTACGAGTTCTCCACCCTGCGCCCGCGCGGCGCTTACGTCTCCGGCGCCGGCGCCTACACGTCCGGGCCGCTGTCGTTCATGGATATCTACGACAAGATGTGCTTCACCGTGTCCTCGGCGGGCGGCCGGCGCGGCGCCCAGATGGGCACTTTCGACGTCGGCCATCCGGACGCCATGGAATTCGTCCGCGCCAAGCGCGAGGACGGCCGGCTGCGCCAGTTCAACCTGTCGCTGCTGATCACCGACGAGTTCATGCAGGCGGTGGCGAACGACGAGCCGTGGCGCCTGGCCTTCCCGATCAGCCTCAAGGAGCTGAAGGACGAGGAGCTCGATCTGGAGGACGAGGAGAAGGTCGTATGGCGCGAGTGGCCCACCGACGGCGACTACGTGCGCAATGACTCCGGCCTGGTGGCGTGCAAGGTCTACAAGACCGTCCCGGCGCGCCGCATGTGGGACGTCATCATGACGTCGACCTACGACTTTGCCGAGCCCGGTTTCGTGCTCATCGACCGGGTCAACGAGATGAACAACAACTGGTGGTGCGAGAACATCCGCGCCACCAACCCCTGCGGCGAGCAGCCGCTGCCGCCCTACGGCTCCTGCCTGCTGGGCTCGGTCAACCTCACCCGGTTCGTGGTCGAGCCCTTCACGCCCGAGGCGCGCTTCGACTGGGAGAAGTTCCGCGAGGTGGTGAAGGTCTTCACCCGGATGCTCGACAACGTGGTGGAGATCAACGGCCTGCCGCTGGGCCCGCAGCGCGACGAGATCTTCCGCAAGCGCCGCCACGGCATGGGCTTCCTCGGCCTCGGCTCGACCATCACCATGCTGCGCATGAAATACGGCGACAAGGCCGCGGTGGCCTTCACGCAGGACGTGGCGCGCGAGCTCGCCCTGGCCGGCTGGGAGACCGCGCTGGAGCTCGCCCGCGAAAAGGGCCCGGCGCCGATCATGGAAGAGGAGTTCACCGTCACCGAGGAGATGCTGCGCAAGCGTCCCGAGTTGAAGGCGGACGGCTGGCGCGCGGGCTCCCGGATCAAGGGCCGCGTCCTGCATGCCCGCTACAGCCGGTACATGCAGCGGGTGGCGAACGCGAATCCACAGCTGGTCGACGAGCTGGCCGAGGTCGGCGCGCGCTTCACCCACCACAGCTCGATCGCGCCCACCGGCACGATCTCGCTGTCGCTGGCCAACAACGCCTCCAACGGCATCGAGCCTTCTTTCGCCCACCATTACTTCCGCAACGTGATCCGCGAGGGCCGCAAGTCGAAGGAGAAGGTGGACGTGTTCTCCTTCGAGCTGCTGGCGTATCGGGCGCTGGTCAACGAGCGGGCCATGCCGACCTCGGACGACCCGGAGGAGCAGCTGCCGGATTACTTCGTCACGGCCGACGACATCACCCCGCGCCAGCACGTCGACATCCAGGCGGCGGCGCAGATGTGGGTGGACTCGTCGATCTCCAAGACGGCCAATGTGCCCACCGACTATCCTTACGAGGATTTCAAGGACATCTACACCTACGCCCACGAGCAGGGTCTCAAGGGCTGCACCACCTTCCGCTTCAACCCGGCCGCCTTCCAGGGCGTGCTGGTGAAGGAGAAGGACCTCAAGAACACGACCTACGTGTTCGAGCTCGAGGACGGCAAGACGGTGGAGCTCAAGGGCGACGAGGAAGTCGAGTACGACGGCGAGCTGCACACGGCGGCCAACCTCTTCGACGCCCTCAAGGAAGGTTATTACGGCAAGTTCTGAGCCGCGCGCCCGCCGCGCCCCGGAACCCCCCGCCGCCACCCCAGACACAGGATTGAAGCCCATGGCCGCAATGAAGATTGAGAAGAAGATCGTCGGATACCACGTCGCCAAGCCGGAGGAGAAGCCGGCGCCGAAGCCGCGCGTGGAAGAGGGGACCGAAGGCAAGGTCATCCGGATGCACGAGAAACTCGAGCGCCCGGAGATGCTGGTCGGTGCCACCTACAAGATCAAGCCGCCGGTGGCGGAGCACGCGATGTACGTGACCATCAACGACATCGTGCTGAACCACGGCACCGAGCACGAGAGCCGCCGGCCTTTCGAGATCTTCATCAACTCCAAGAACCTCGATCACTACCAGTGGATCGTGGCGCTGACCCGCATCATGTCCGCGGTGTTCCGCAAGGGCGGCGACGTGACCTTCCTGGTGGAGGAGCTCAAGGCGGTGTTCGACCCGCGCGGCGGCTACTGGAAGCCGGGCGGCAAGTACATGCCCTCGCTCATCGCCGAGCTCGGCGAAGTGGTGGAGAAGCACCTCATCAGCATCGGCATGATGCCGGCCCCCGGCCTGGACGAGCACCAGCGCCAGCTGATCGAGCAGAAGCGCGCCGAGTTCGAGGCCCGCGCCGCCCAGCAGGATGCCTTCGCCGAGGATGCCTTCCCGGAAGGGGCGCAGCTCTGTGCGAAGTGCAACACCACCGCGGTGGTGATGATGGACGGTTGCATGACCTGCCTGAACTGCGGCGACTCCAAGTGCGGCTGAGTGCGGCGGCTCCTCGTCCCCGCGCTCCTGTGCGGCTGGCAGCTCGCGGCCGCCTGTAATCCCGATCCGCCCCGGCCGCCGATTCTCGACGGCTACCGCTACGACGCCATGGCGGCGGGCGCCTTGCTGCGCGACGCCGACGCCGTGGTCAGCGCCCGGCTGGTGGCGCGGATAGACCTGGAACTCGAGCCGGGCCAGGCGGGCGCCCCGGGCCCCGGCGGCGCGAGCTACGTGTTCGAGGTGATCGAGGGCTGGCAGGCGGAGCGCCCCCGGCGCCTCACCCTGGCAGGCGTGTGGGTCGACTGCGCCCTGCCGCTGGAGCGGGGCCAGGTCTTCCTGCTGTATCTCGCCGGCGAGCGCCTGTTGCACGCGGTGCCGGCGGAGGCGCTGGCTTTCGAGCTGGACCTGCTTGGCGCCCCCGCCTGGTTTTATGACGCCGGCGGCCGCCTCGCGATTCCGGCCGAGGACTAGGGCGTCGTGCGGCCATCCTGCGCCTTCCTCGCGCTGCTCGCCTGCAGCCTGCTCCCGGGCGCCGTGGCTGCGGCCGAGCCGCCGGCGGCCTCGTCGGCGCCGGCCGAGGTCGAGCTCAAGGCCGACCTCGCCGGCATCACGCTCAGCCAGGCGCGCGTGATCCGGCTGCTCATCGACACCGCCCGCGTCATCGACGGCCTCTACCAGCGCCAGCTCGGGCCGGGCGGCTTCTATCCCGCCGACATGAGCCCGGCGGAGTTCGAGGCCTGGGCCGACCCGGCCGCGCAGCCGCGGGCCCGCGACCCGTATTACGCCGTCCGCCGCGGGCCGGACGGGGGGCTGGCGGCCGTGCCGTTCCACGAGGCCTGGCCGGCCGAGCTGGGCGAGGCCGCCCGCCTGCTCGCGCAGGCCGCGGACATCACCAGGGACGAGGCGCTCAAGCACTACCTCGCCCTGCGCGCGCGCGCCCTGATCGTCGGCGACTATCCCCGCGCCGACGTCGCCTGGCAGGCGCTGCGCAGCAGCGACGTGGACGCGCTCATCGGCCCGCTGGGCACCGATGCGGACCGCCGGTTCGGGCTCAAGGCCGGCTTCGGCGCCTACGTGCTCCTGCGCGACTGGGCCTGGGGCGCCCGGCTGGCGCGTCTCACGGTCTTCCTGCCCGAGCTCCAGCACGAGCTGCCGGTCTCGGCAGCTTTCCGGGACGAGGTCCCGCAGGTGGACAGGAAGCTGGCGGTCTACGACCTGCTGTACCACGGCGGCTACGGCATGCCCCCGATGGCGGGGCGGCCCGAGTCGGTGCGCGACCGGCGGGTGCGGCTGGAGCGGGGGCCGCGGCAGCTGCAGCTGCGCAACGTCATGCAGGCGCGCTTCGACGGGCTGGTGCGACCCGCGGCGGGCCTGCTGCTGGAGCCCGCGCAGCAGGACGCGGTGCGGTTCGAGCCGTTCTTTCTCAACCTGATGCTGCGGGAGATGGCCGCGGCGCTGGGCCTGAGCCGCACCGTCGCTACCGGCGAGGCGGTGGCCGCGGCCCTTGGCCCGCAGGCCGAGCCGATCGCGGCCGCGAAAGCGATGGTGCTGTCGCTGTGGCTGGCCGAGCGGCTGCATGCCCGCGGGGAGCTGCCGGCGACGACGCCGGCGCAGCACTACGCCAGCTTCCTGGCCGGCAGCCTGCGCAGCCTGCAGCTGGACCCCGACGGCCCCATGGCCCAAGCGCGCCTCCTGGTCCTGAACCACTGCCGCGACCGGGGCGCGATCGTGCGTGACGCGGCGACCGGCCGCTACCGCGTGGACCCGGCGCAGATGCCCGCCGCGCTCGAGGCGCTCGCCGCGCAGCTCCTCACGCTCGAGGGCAGCGGCGATCGCGCCGGCGCCGCCGAGCTGCTCGATTACGGCGCCCGGCTGCGGGCCGAGCTGGCCGCCGACCTCGAGCGCCTGGCGGCGGCCGGCTTGCCGGACCGCATCGTGTTCATCCAGGGCGAGGACCTGCTCGGCCTGTGAGGTCGGCTAGAATGGCGGCCGGACGGACTCTGAGGAAACCGGTTTGAAGGCTCTCCGCTGCCTGCTGGCACTGCTGCCGCTGCTGCTCGCCGGGGCCGACGCCCGGGCCGACCTGGCCCAGGCGCGCGGCGCCGAGCGCTTTCCCATGGCGGACGAAATCGTCGTGCTGAAGAGCGAGCGCCGCCTGGAGCTCCGCCGCGCCGGCGAGGTGATGCGCAGTTTCCCCATCGCCCTGGGCGGCAATCCGGAGGGCCACAAGGCGGAGGAGGGCGACCAGCGCACCCCCGAGGGCCGTTACCTGATCGACGGGCGCAACCCCAACAGCGCCTTCTTCCTGGCGCTGCGGGTCTCTTACCCGAACGGCGAGGACCTGCGACAGGCGCGCGAGCGCGGCGTGGACCCGGGCAACAACATCATGATCCACGGCCTGCCGAACGAGCCCGCCCATCCGTCACGGCGGTACCTGCAGTCGGACTGGACCGACGGCTGCATTGCAGTGAGCAACGCCGCGATGATCGACATCTGGCTGTCGGTGGACGACGGCACCCCCATCACCATCCTGCCCTGAAGCGAGCGCTACTCCTGGACAAGCTCCCCGACAGCGTCACCGTGTATCCGCTCGGCAGCATGGACCTGCTGTCCCAGCTCGAGGTCGGCAAGCTGCGCGACATCGGCGAGGGCGAGCTGCGCGAGCGCTTCCGCCGCTGCGCCCTGGCCGTGCTCAACACGGGCAGCGACTTCGACGACGCGCGCGCCGTCTACGAGCACTTCGCCGACTTTGATATCGAGCTGCTGCAAGTCGAGCGGGGCATTCGCCTGCGATTGCGCAACGCCCCGGCGCAGGCCTTCGTCGACGGCCAGCTGATCCGCGGCATCCGCGAGCACCTGTTCGCCGTGCTGCGCGACGTCATCTACTACAGCACCGAGATGGAGCAGCGGGTCGGGACCGACGGGGCGACGCAGGTCACCGACATGGTGTTCCAGCTGCTGCGGAACGCGCGCGTGCTGCACACCCACGTGGAGCCCGACGTCGTGGTCTGCTGGGGCGGCCATTCGATCGGGCGCGACGAGTACGACTACTCGAAGGCGGTGGGCTACGAGCTCGGCCTGCGCGGCCTCAATGTCTGTACCGGCTGCGGGCCCGGCGCCATGAAGGGGCCGATGAAGGGGGCGGCCGTGGCGCACGGCAAGCAGCGCATCAAGGACGGCCGCTACGTCGGCATTTCCGAGCCCGGCATCATCGCCGCCGAGCCGCCCAACCCGATGGTCAACGAGCTGGTGATCATGCCGGACATCGAGAAGCGCCTCGAGGCCTTCGCGCGCTTCGGCCACGGCGTGGTGGTGTTCCCCGGCGGGGTCGGGACGACGGAAGAGCTGTTCTACGTGCTCGGCTTGCTGCTCAACCCGGCGAACGCCGAGGTCCCGTTCCCGCTGGTGCTGACCGGGCCGGCATCGGCGGCCGACTACTTCCGCCAGTTAGACCAGTTCCTGCGCGGCACGCTCGGGGCGGCCGCGGCGCGCCGCTACCGCATGGTGCTCGGCGACCCGGTCAAGGTCGCCCAGGTCATGCGCGAGGGCCTGCGCGAGGTGCGGGACTTCCGCCGCGACCAGGGCGACGCGTGGTATTTCAACTGGCGGCTGCGCATCGAGCACGAGTTCCAGCAGCCCTTCGAGCCGACCCACGAGGCCATGGCGGCGCTCGACCTTGCCGCCGACCAGCCGGCCCACCGGCTGGCGGCCGACCTGCGGCGCGCCTTCTCCGGCATCGTCGCCGGCAACGTGAAGGACGAGGGGATCCGGCGCATCGAGGCGCACGGCCCGTTCGAGCTGCGCGGTGACCGCGCCATCATGGAGCAGATGGACCGCCTGCTCGAGTCCTTCGTGGCGCAGCAGCGCATGCGGCTGCCGGGCGTCGAGTACCACCCCTGCTATCGCCTCGTCGCCTGACGGCGCGCGGGCGCGTGACGCCTCTCACATTCCTGCGGCCGGCGCGTGGCGGCACCTCCCGGGGTGTGACTGCCGTCACGGTGCCGGCCGGACAACGCTCGCCAGAATGGCGCCCTGTTCCATTCACAGGATTCCCTTCATGGCGGGATCGACGCGGAAGCGCCAGGCGCCGAAGAAACGGCTGCCGCCGGCTGCGCCGGGCATGCCCGGAGTGTCTGCCCGGCTGGCCCCGGTCGGGCGCCGCCCCCCCGTGCTGGAGGACGATTCCATCTACACCCTGCGCGGCTACAAGGCGTGGGCGGCCCGGGTCAAGGCGGCCTGGGACGCCGAGTCGTGAGCCGCCGCCAGCCGCCCGCGGAGGGCGTCACGATGACCAACGATGCCGCGGATCGCGCCGGGCAGGCGCCTGGCCAGCCGACGCTCGATGCCTGGTCCTGGGTGGCCCGCGCCCGCGCCGCCGCCCGGCGGTCGGTCGAGCCGGCCGACCCTGCCGGCGAGGATTCTCCGGATGAGACCGGGGAGGGCGCGGAGGCCGTGCCCGGCTAGCGTGGTGCCGCCGCCCGCGGTCATACGGAGAGGCCCGCCATGCCGGCCCTGAGCCTGTTGCTGCTGTTGCCCGTGCTGGCCTGGGTCGGCTGGCTGGCACGCGCGCGCCGCCTGCGCGGCGCGCGCTGGCGGCGTATCCACGATGTGCTGCTGCAGACCAACGTCAGCGACGACTGCTTCGTCCCCGACACCCTGGACCTGCTGCCCTTCCCGGCCGAGAAGTACCTGCGCCACGCCCTGGCGGGCGGCGCGCCGCTGGCGCGCTCGGCCGACGTGCGCATGCGCGGCATGTTGCGCGTGGGACCCGAGGACTGGGTGCCCTTCGAGGCTCGCGAGCGGATCAGCGCGGAGCGCGGCTTCCTGTGGGAGGGGCGCGTGGGCGTCCTGGGCCGCATGGTCCTCGAGGGCGCCGACTGGCTGCTCGCCGACGAGGCCGGCGTCACTTACGCGCTGGCCGACTGGTGGCCGACCGTGGACCGGGAGGGCCCGGAGGTGGCGCGCTCGGCGGCGGGGCGCATGCTGGTCGACCTGGCGTGGCTTCCGGCGGCCCTGACACCCCAGCGCGGCGCCCGCTGGAGTCGGGGCGACACGGACCGCGCCGTGGTGACCGTTCCCGGCAACCCCAGTCCGATGACCGTGCTGGTGGGGGACAACGGCCGGCTGCAGGAAGCCAGCATTCTGCGCCGGCGGGTGGGGCCGGACGGGCAGAGCTCGCTCGCTCCCTACGGCATGGCCGTCGAGGCCGAGACCCGCTTCGGAGACGTCACGGTGCCCAGCGAGCTCGTGCTGGCCTGGGGCATCGGCACCGACGACCGCTACGATTTCATGCGGGTCTTCGTCGAGGACATCGACTGGCTGTAGGCGGCTTGCGCGCGACGAGGTCCCTGCACTAAGGTGCCGGCTTCCCTCGTTGGACACCCGCTGCAGGAGCCCCCATGCGCCGATTCGCCATGCTGACCGCTTCTTTCCTCGCCCCCGCCCTGACGGGCTGCGGCCCCGGCGGGGAAGGTCCCGCCGAGCCGCCGGCCGAGGCGCCGGCCGAGCTCGTGATCATCGAGCGGGCGGAGGGCGACGGGCCAGAGATCGCCGCCGGCAGCACCGCCGTGGTGCACTACACGGGCTGGTTGTTCGACCCCGCCGCTGCCGACCGCAAGGGCGCCAAGTTCGACAGCTCCGTCGACCGCGGGCAGCCTTTCCGCTTCCCGCTTGGCGCGGGCCGCGTGATCCGTGGCTGGGACCAGGGCGTGGTCGGCATGAAAGTCGGCCAGCAGCGCACGCTGATCATCCCGCCCGAGCTGGGCTACGGCAGCCGCGGGGCCGGCGGCGTGATCCCGCCGAACGCCACGCTGGTGTTCGACGTGGAACTGCTGGGGATCGAGTGATGGCGCGCGGCACGGTAATTGCCGCTGCCGGCTTGCTGCTGGTCTCGGGGGTCGCCCAGGCCGCCACGCTGATCCATGCCGGGAAGCTCATCGACGGCCTGTCCGGCCGGGCGGCCGGCCCGTCCACCATCGTGGTGGAGGGCGAGCGCATCGTGGCGGTCGAGGCGGGTTACCGCGCGCCTGGCCCGGAGGACCGCGTCATCGACATGTCGGGCGCCACGGTGCTGCCCGGGCTGATGGACATGCATACCCACGTGTCCAAGGAGAACCGCCGCGACTCCTACATCGACCGCTTCACCAAGAATGCGCCGGAGGTGACCCTGGAGGCCACGGTCTACGCGCGGCGCACCCTGGAGGCCGGCTTCACCACCATCCGCGACCTCGGCGACAGCTATAACGTTTCGATCGCACTGCGCGATGCCATCAACCGCGGCGACGTCATCGGCCCGCGCATCTTCACCTCCGGCAAGTCGATCGCCACCACCGGCGGCCACGCCGATCCGACCAACGGCTGGGTGCCGCATATCGCCGGCGACCCGGGCCCGCAGGAGGGCGTGATCAACGGGGTGGCCGAAGCGCGCAAGGCGGTGCGGCAGCGCTACAAGGACGGCGCCGACCTGATCAAGGTGACCGCCACCGGCGGCGTCATGAGCCTGGCGAAGAGCGGCCTCAACCCGCAGTTCAAGGAAGACGAGCTCGAGGCCATCGTCGACACCGCCCGCGACTACGGCTTCCACGTCGCGGCCCACGCGCACGGCGCCGAGGGCATGAAGCGCGCCATCAAGGCCGGCGTGTACTCCATCGAGCACGGCACGCTGATGGACGACGAGGTGATCCGGCTGATGAAGGAGCACGGCACCTGGTACGTGCCGACCATCCATGCCGGCAAGTTCGTGGCCGAGAAGGCCGAGGAGCCCGGCTACCTGCCCGAGATCGTGCGGCCGAAGGCGGCGGCACTCGGGCCGCAGATCCAGGACACCTTCGCCAAGGCCCACAAGGCCGGCGTGGCCATCGTGTTCGGCACCGACTGCGGCGTCGGCCCGCACGGCACCAATGCCCGCGAGTTCGAGTACATGGTCGAGGCCGGCATGCCGCCGATGGATGCCATCCGCTCGGCCA
>JASFEC010000026.1:0-14803 GCA_050125045.1 Gammaproteobacteria bacterium
ACGCTCTCTTCCAGCCAGCCCTGCAGCGGTCCGGCCAGGGAGAAGGTCACCCAGAAAACGAGAGCGAATACCGCCAGCAGCAATGCGAGCCCCCAGCCCGGATGCGTCGCCACGCGGTCGAAACGGTCGGTGAAACTGACCTGCCCGAGCCGCGGCCGCCGCACCGCCGCTCGCACCATGCGCCCGATCCACTCGTAGCGCGCCCCGGCGACGTCGAGGACGGCATCCTCGTGCTCGTGCAGCAGCGCCTGCACCCGTGTCCAGGCCTCGGGCGCGAGCCAATCCGCGGCGCGTGCGGTGAGCTCTCGATCTCCCTCGAGCAGCTTGAGCGCGACCCAGCTGTCGGGCACGCCCTCCGGCACCGCGCCTGCTACGAGGGCGCAGACCTCCTGGTAGACCACACGATGCGCCGCGGCAATCTCGGGCCGGTCCGGCGCGTAGTCGCGGCGCCCGTCCGCCACCGCCGCCGCGGCTTCGAGCAGTTCGGCTACGCCCTCGTTGCGGCTGGCCACCATGGGCACGACCGGCAGCCCCAGCGCCGCCTCCAGCACGTGCGCGTCGAACTCGACGCCTTCGCGCCGCGCCACGTCCACCATGTTCACGCCCAGCACCACCGGGATGGGCAGCAGCAGCAGCTCGGCCAGCAGGTAGAGGTTTCGCTCCAGAGCCGCCGCATCCGCCAGCATGATGATGACGTCGGGACGTTCACGGAGGATGAACTCGCGGGCGATCCGCTCCTCCTCCGAGTTCGAGGTCAGGCTGTAGGTCCCGGGGAGGTCGACGACGTGGAACTGTCGTCCGCCGATGCGGGCGGAGCCTTCCCGCCGCTCCACCGTGCGCCCGGGCCAGTTGCCGACCTCCGCGGTGAGGCCCGTGAGGATGCTGAAGACGGTGGACTTGCCGACGTTCGGTTGCCCCGCGAGGCCGATCACCAGGGGCCGGGCGCCGGCATCGGGAGCGAGCCGCCGGTCGACCTCAAGCGCCTGGAGTCGGGCACTCATACACGGTCACCAGCCCGGCCTGGCTGCGCCCGAGCGCGATGCGCGTGTCGCGCACGCAGGTCAGCATCGGGCCGAAACCACGGTTCTGCAGCACGATAATCTGCGTGCCGGACGTCAGACCCATAGCAGCGAGGCGGGCTGCAAGATCGCGGCCGCCGGTGACGCGGGCGACGACCCCGCAGAATCCATCCGGCAGATCGCTGAGGATGAATTCGTGGGCACTGGTCATGTTGAATTCCTGTCGCTAACCTTTTGGCCCTGCAGCGCGACCCCTTGGCCCGCGCAGGCTGAGCCCAGTATATTTGCGGTGCAGCGGCCGTGTGGATAAGTAATTGGCGCAAATGATTCTCAATCAGACCCGCCACAGGCCGAGAGTTCCGTCCGAGGAGAATGTGATGCAGGTGATTTCGAAGCGCGCCCCGCGGGCGATCGTGGCGGCCATCCTGGTGCTGGGCACGGGGGTCGCTCAAGCCGAAGGGTCCGGGCTGGCGGCCCTGATGCACACCCTCCAGACCCACACCCATAAGCTGCAGCTTTCCGTAGCCGCGCGGAACGGCCAGCTGGCCTATTTCTATTTGCACGAGCTCGAGGAAACGGCCACCGAGATCAGTGTCGAGATCGCGGAGTACGACGGCTACCCGATCGGCTCGCTCACCCGCGAGATGCTCCTCCCCGCCGTGGAATCACTGGAGGAATCGGTCAAGGCCCGCGACTGGGAGACCAGCGATGCGCGTTTCGCCAAGCTCCTGAAATCTTGCAATGCCTGCCATCTGGTGGCCGGTCACGGCTTCATCCGCATCGCTCCCGCCGAGGGCAATCCCTTCGCGCAGGACTTCTCCCCGCGCGACTAGCGACCCCAACGGTCAAGGGGGTTCCGCGCCGCCCCCGGTCCAGGCTCGAAACCAGTATTGACCGGTCGGCCAGTTAATACTATTGTTCGGGCCATGAACTCGACCACGGGCACCCGGGACCCCGACCTCACCCGGGAACGCATTCTCGACGCCGCCTACAAGCTCTTCGTCCGCAAGGGCTTCGCCGCGGTCAGCATGCGCGACCTGGCGGCGGAGTCGGGCGTGACCAAGAGCCTCATTCACCACCATTTCGGCCGCAAGGAAGCGCTGTGGGAGCTGGTGAAGGAGCGCGCCATCGCGGCCTACGCGGAGGGGCAGGTCGCGGAACTCCAGGCGGCCGAAGAGCCGGGCCCGGAGCTGCTGCGGGACGCGATCTTCCGTTACTTCCAATTCCTGGAGGACAACCCGGAAGTGGCGCGCCTGTTCGCCTGGACGCACCTGGACGAGGACCAGAGCTGCGGCCAGCTGGATGCGGAACTGGTGCGGCTCGGCGCCGAGCGGATCCGCCAGGCCCAGGCCAAGGGACTCCTGCGCCCCGACGTCAATCCGGCCAACGTGGTGACCATGTTCGTCGGCGGCTGCACCCACTGGTTCCAGGCCCGGGCGCACCATGCCCAGTGGCCCGGCGTCGGCGACGACCGCGAGTTCCTCGACGACTTCCTGAAGATCGTCATGGAAGGGGTGTTACCGCGCGACGGGAGGGCGGGTTCATGAACACGAGGATTCGGGCCGGCCGCCCGTGGCCCACCCTGGCGGCTCTTCTGGCCGTCGCCATGCTGGCAACCGGCTGCAACGGGGACGAGGGCAAGGCCGTTCCCGAGGCGCCCGGCGCTCACCTAAGCCCGGTGCGCGTCGCCACCGTCGAACTGGTCAGTGACGACCGCAGGCTGCGGCTGCCCGGCATGCTGCGCGCCGCGCGCCGCGCGCAGCCGGCATTCCTCCAGCCCGGCTACCTGGCCGATCGCCTGGTGGCCCGGGGCGAGCGGGTCAGCGCCGGCCAGGCGCTGGCAATCCTCGCCAACCCCGCGCTGGTGCCCTCGCTGGAAGCCGCGCGCGCCCGAGTGCTCGAGCTGGACGAACGGCTGGTGCAGCTGGAAGCCGACTACCGGCGCGCACAGGAGCTGAGCGAGCGCGATCTTGCCTCCGCCGACCAGCTCGATCGTGCCCTGGCGGCCCGCAATGCCACGCGCGCCGCCCGCGAGCAGGCCGCAGCCGCGGTGACCGAAGCGCGGGAACAGTTGGCGGAAGCGACCTTGCGCGCACCTTTCGATGCCGTGGTCGGCGACCTGCTTGCCGAGCCCGGCGACTTCGTGGTCGCCGGCCAGCCGGTGATGGTCCTGTCAGGCGCCGGTGCGCTGGAGGTCGAGCTCAGCCTGCCTGAGGGAGTGACGAGCGCACTGCGCGTCGGCCTGCCCGTGGAGGTGCGGAGCCTCGGCTCGGGCGAAACACTGCCGGGCCGAATCCGGGAACTGGGGGTCGCCCGGGCCGGCCGGCTCGCCCCCGCCATCGTGACGCTGGCGGCCGAGGTCGTCGAGCCCGCGGGCTGGGAACCGGGCCTGTCCGTGCAAGTCACCCTGGGCCAGGGCGCTGTGCAGGCCCTGGCCGTCCCGCTCAGCGCGGTGGTCGACCCGGGCACCGGCCGCACACGTGTCTACCGGGTAGCGGATGGCCGGGCGCAGCTGACGCCGGTCGAGGTCGGCCGCCCGCTCGGCAACCGCGTCGAGGTACGCGGCGAGCTCGCGGCGGGCGACCAGGTCATCGTGGCGGGCCACCACCAGCTGCTTGACGGCGACGCGCTGAGGATCCTGCCCTGAACCTGATCATCGCCAGCATCGAGCGACGACGGCTGGTGCTTGCCCTCGTCTTCACGCTCTCCCTGATCGGGCTGGCGTCCTGGCTGGGCATGAACCGCCAGGAGGATCCGTTCTTCCCCTACCGGTACGGCCAGGTGCATGTCAGCTGGCCGGGTGCCGATGCGGCGCAGGTCGAGCGCCTCCTGCTCAACCCGCTGCAGGAGGAGATCGCGCAGGTCGACGAGGTCAACGAGCTGCGCGGGATTGCCCGGCTGGGCTTCGCGCAGATCGTCGTCGGCATGCACGACCACGTCTACGATACCGACGAGGTGTGGCAGCGGGTACGCGTTGCCATCGAGCGCGCGGAGCGTGATTTCCCCCCCGGTGCCGGCAAGCCGGAGCTGCTCGATCGCATGATGGATACCGAAGGCATCGTGCTGGTCGTAACCGGCAGCGAAGACCTGATCGCCCTGGCCGAGGCGGCGCGGTCCCTGCGGCGGGACCTGTTTCGGGTGCCGGATATCGCGCGCGTCGAGCTGCTGGCCGATCCCGGCGAGCAGCTGGTCGTGAGCATCGATCCTGCCGCCGCCGAAGTCTGGGGGCTGGACGCCCGGACGCTGGGCGGCCAGCTGGCGGCGCGCAATGTGACCATGCCGGGCGGCCTGCTGAGCCGCGATGGGCGCTCGGTGGTGCTGCGACCCCGCTCGGACTTCGGCAGTCTCGAGGAGCTTGCCGAGACGCCCGTCCGCCTGCCCTCGGGCGACATGGTGCCGCTCGGCGACGTCGCCGGGCTGCACTTCGAGCCCGACGATCCGCCGACCGAGCGCATGTGGTTGAACGGCCGGCCTGCCGTCGGCCTCGGCATCGTGATCCCGGAGAACCGGCTGAACGCGGTGCGCTTCGGCGAGCGGGTGCGCGCGGTGGTGGACGAGGTGCGGGAGAGCTACGCCCCGCTCGAAATCCAAGAGATGTTCTACCAGCCGCGCTGGGTGGAGGACCGGCTCGCGGAGCTGGCCCGCTCCCTGCTGCTCGGCATGGCGGTGGTGATCCTGGTGCTGCTGCTGTTCATGGGGCCGCGGCTGGGCCTGACGGTGGCGGGCGTGCTGCCGCTGGTGACCCTGTCATCGCTGGCAATCTACGCGATGGGCGGCGGCGTGATGCACCAGATCGCCGTGGCCGGGCTGGTGATCGCCCTTGGCATGCTGGTCGACAATGCGATCGTGATGGTCGAGAACCTGCAATGGCACCTCGACCAGGGGCGCGGCAAGCGGGAGGCGGCGATGCTCTCGGTGCGGGAGCTGGCCGGGCCGCTGGCCGCGGCCACCGGCACCACGCTGGCCGCCTTCATGCCCCTGCTGCTCTCCCAGGGCAATACCGCCGACTTCACCCGCGGCATCCCGATCCTGGTGATGCTGACGCTGGTGGTCAGCTACCTCTATGCCGTGTTTGCCACGCCCGTGATGGCCACCGTGATGCTCCAGCCGCGCAGCGGCGGCTCGGGGCTGCGCACCCAGTCGCTGGGCGCCTTTCTCGGTCGCGTGGCGGTGCACCGCCCTGCCTGGACGATCACGCTCGCAGCGGTACTGGTGGCCGGAGGCGTGTTACTCAGCGGCCAGCTGCAGCGCGATTTCTTTCCCAGCACCGATCGCAACCAGCTGATCGTCGACCTGCGTTTCACCGAGGGCACCGAGCTCGAATACACCGCGTTGCAGGCGAACCTGATGGCCGAGGAACTGCGGCAGCGTGCCGAGGTGACGGCTGCGCATGTCTTCGCCGGCTCCAGCGGGCCGCGCTTCTACTACAACCTGATGAAGATCCCGAACTCCCCGCACCTCGGCCGGATCGTGGCGATTACGGAAAGCGACGACGACTTGCCGACGCTGATGCACTGGGTGCGGAGCTACGCCCGGGCCCGCGTGCCTGACGCGCACGTGACGGCCAGCCGGCTGGGCCAGGGCCCGCCGGTGGACGCGCCGGTGGAGATCCGGGTCTTCGCCGAGGATCCTGCGCAGCTGGTCGAAGCGGCGGAGGCCGTGATGCGGGTGCTGCGGGAGACCCCGGGCGCCATCGACGTCAGGCATACGCTGGGCACCGGGCTCGCGACAGTGCGGCTGGACGTGGATGATTCGGCGGCGGCCCGCCTGGGCCTGTCGCGGACCGACGTGGCCGAGGCCCTGGCGAGCGCCACCCTGGGCAGCGAGTTCTCGACCTGGCGGGTGCGGCGCGAGCCGCTGCCGATGATCATCCGGGCCCCCGAGGGCCGCCAGTTTCCGCTCGAGGGACTGGCAGGCCTGCCGCTCCCGCTGCCCGGCGGCGGCACCGTGCCGCTTGGCCAGGTGGCCCGCTCCAGCCTCGAGTGGCAGCCGGCCGTCATCCGGCAATGGGACATGCAGCGCATGACCGGCGTGCTCGCCGAGACGGCGGACGATTACACCTACGACGAGGTCATCTCCATGCTCTCGCCACGACTCGAGCAGCTGGAGCTCCCACCCGGGGTTCATCTCGTCTTCGGCGGCGCGGCCGAGGAAGCCGGCGAGGCGAATTCCGCCCTGTTCCAGACGCTCCCGATAGGCGTGCTGATGCTGCTGGCCTTTCTCCTCTACCAGTTCAATTCCTTCCGCCTGATGGCGATCGTGCTGGTCACCGTGCCGCTGGCCGTGGTCGGCGTGACGCCGGGCCTGCTCCTGTCGGGCCAGCCCTTCAGCTTCACGGCGATGCTCGGTGTGGTCGCGCTGGTCGGCATCGTGGTGAACAACGCCATCGTGCTGATCGACCTGGTCCGGCGCCTGGAACGGGAACACGCGGAACGCGCGGACGCGATAGTGGCCGCCGTGGCCCGGCGCACGCGGCCGATCCTGATGACCACGGCGACGACGATCGCCGGCTTGCTGCCCCTGACGCTGACCCAGTCCACCCTCTGGCCGCCGCTGGCCTGGGCGATCATCTCGGGCCTGCTGGCGTCGACCCTGCTGACCCTGGTGGTGATCCCGGCACTGTACCGGCTGCTGATGGGCGCCACGCGCCCGGTCCCGGCGACCGATCAGGGCAGCACGTAACCCCGTTCACGGAACAGGCGTAGACAGGCAGCGGCTGCAGCGGCATCGTAGCGCCGGCCGGCGCCGGCCTCGATCTCCTCCAGCGCAGCCTCGCGGGTGCGCGGCGGCCGGTGCGGCCGCGGACTGCTCATCGCCTCGACCGTGTCGGCCACGGCAATGATCCTCGCCTCCAGCATGATGTCCTCGCCACGCAGGCCTTCGGGGTAACCGCAACCGTCGGGGCGCTCGTGGTGGTGGAGCACGATGTCCGCCAGCGGCCAGGAAAAATGGCTCTTGCGCAGGATTTCAGAGCCCTGCCGGCTGTGCGTCTGCACGATCTCCGTTTCCATGGGAGTCAGGCGGCCCGGCTTGGCCAGCACCTCGGCCGGGATCGCGAGCTTGCCCACATCGTGTACCAGCGCCGCGATGCGAACGCGGTCCTGTATCTCCTCGTCGAGTCCCATTTCGGCGGCAATCGCTCGCGCGAGATGCGAAACACGCCGCTCGTGGCCGGCGGTGTAGGGATCGCGCATCGACACGATGGTGTTCACCACCTCGATGGTGGCGAGCATGTTCTCCTCGAGGAACTGCCGGTGGCGGGCCTCACGCTCCTCGTGTGCCTTGCGCCGGAGCAGGCCCCAAGCGCTCTCCGCGAGGAGGCGCACCTCTTCGACATCGCGCTCACCGTAGGGCGCGGGCTTGTTGCCAACGCCCAGGACCATCACCGGCCGGCCGTGCTCGAGCACCGGGACTGCGAGATGCCGGCTCAGCGGCGTGTGGCCCTCGGGCAGCCCCCGCCGGTAATCCCCGGGCTTCAGCTCGTTGTGAACCACGGGCTCCCCGCGGCGGACGCAGTCGGCCCAGATCCCGGCGTGCTCCAGGGAATAGTGGCTTTCGGACTCGATCCCGCAGGCCGCCAGGGCGCGGCCCGTCCAGGCCGCGAGGCGGATGCCGCCGCCCTCCTCGACCACGTGCAGGTAGCCGGCGTGACTGTTCGTCAGTTCCTCGGCCAGCTCGGCCGCCCGCAGACCGACGTTGAACTCGTCGAGCTCCGGAGCCTCCTCATGCAGGATCAGCAGGGCGCTGATCAAGGCGTAGCGGTCTGGAGCGGGCAGGCTGGGGTCGAGCATCGCGTGGATCCGCCTCGAGAGCGCCTACCGGCGACCGTGGGGCATGTAATGGTGGCTACGGGTGGGCTCGAACCACCGACCTCAGCATTATGAGTGCCGCGCTCTGACCGACTGAGCTACGTAGCCCCTGTTGTTGCGCCCGACGGCGCGGGTCCCCGAGGGGGCCGAAATTCTCCCCGCGGCCCGTAAGCGTGTCAAGGCGCGGGCGAAAAGCGCGCGGCACCGGTCTTTGCACGCCCATTTTGTTTCACATATTATGCATCATTCTCGGGGCCGCGGTCCCGCCGGGGAGCGCCAGCATGCGACTGACCTACTTCAGCGACTACGCCTTCCGCGTCCTGATTTACCTGGCCCTGAACCCCGGGCGCCGCTGCACGATCAAGGAAATCTCCGTTGCTTACGGCATTTCCCGGGCCCACCTGATGAAAGTGGTCAACACGCTGGCGCGGGCGGAACTGGTGATCGCCCAGCGCGGGCCCAACGGCGGGCTCACGCTGGCGGTGCCGCCCGAGCAGCTTCGCCTCGGCGAGGTGGTGCGCCGTACCGAGGACGACCTTGCCCTGGTCGAGTGCTTTCGCCCGGGCAATGCCTGCCGCCTCACGCCCTCCTGCGCACTGGCCGGGGCCGTGCAGCGCGCGCTCGAGGCCTTCCTGGCGGAGCTGGACAAGCAGACGCTCGCCGACATGGTTTCCGGCAGGGAAACGCAGATGCTGGCGCTGCTGGAGCCGCCCGTCCCGGCGCCGACGGCTAGACGTTGAAGCGGAAGTGCATCACGTCGCCGTCGCGGACGACGTAGTCCTTGCCCTCGAGCCTGAGCTTGCCCGCCTCGCGGGCCTTTGACTCGCCGCCGCAGGCGACGTAGTCGTCATAGCCCACCGTCTCCGCGCGGATGAAGCCGCGCTGGAAATCCGTGTGAATCTCGCCGGCCGCCTCGGGCGCCGTCGCACCTACCCGCACGGTCCAGGCGCGCACCTCCTTGGGCCCTGCGGTGAAGAAGGTCTGCAGGCCGAGCAGCTTGTAGCCGGCGCGGATCACGCGGTCCAGGCCGGCCTCCGCCAGGCCGAGCTCGGCGAGGAACTCGCCCTTGTCGGCCTCGTCCAGGCGGGCGATTTCCGCCTCGATCGCCGCACACACGGCTACCACCTCGGCGCCCTCGGCCGCAGCGATCTCGCGCACGGCGTCCAGCTGCGGGTTGCCTTCGAAGCCGTCCTCGGCGACGTTGGCGATGTACAACGTCGGCTTGGCCGTCAGCAAATGCAGCTCGCGCAGCATTGCGCGCTCCTCGGCGCCGAGCGGCAGGGACCGCACCGGCTGGCCATGGTCGAGATGATCAGCCACCCGCGCGAGCAGGTCGCGGCGCGCCAGGTCCTCCTTCCTGCCGGTCTTGGCGGCCTTGACCGCCCGCTCCAGGTGGCGCGTGACGGTCTCGAAGTCCGCCAGCGCCAGCTCGAGGTTGATAACCTCGATGTCGCCGACCGGGTTGACGCGGCCTTCCACATGCACCACGTCCGAGTCTTCGAAGCAACGCACCACGTGGCCGATGGCGTCAGTCTCGCGGATGTTCGCCAGGAACTGGTTGCCCAATCCTTCGCCCTTCGACGCGCCGCGCACCAGGCCGGCGATGTCGACGAACTCGATGGTCGTGGGCACGACTTTCTCCGGCCGGGCGATCGCCGCCAGCTGCTCGAGGCGCGGATCCGGGACGGGGACCACGCCGACGTTCGGGTCGATGGTGCAGAAGGGATAGTTCTCCGCCGCGATTCCCGCGCGCGTGAGGGCGTTGAACAGGGTCGACTTGCCGACGTTGGGCAAGCCGACGATGCCGATGCGAATACCCATGTGCTTACTCCGCGGCCTCGGGCCCGGGCTGTGATTGCTGGCGCGGAGCGCGGCTGTGGAGCCGGTGCATCGCCGGCTGCTCGCCCCGCCCCAGCATGATCGGGACGACCTCGGCCGCCTCGGTCACGGCCTCCCGGATCAGCGTCTCCTCGTCGCGCGCCGGGCGACGGAGCACGTAGTCGATGACCTCGGCACGGTTGCCCGGATGGCCGATGCCGAGGCGCAGCCGCCAGAAGCCCGGTCCGAGGTGCGCGATCAGATCGCGCAGGCCGTTGTGACCGCCGTGGCCGCCGCCCAGCTTCAGGCGCGCCGTGCCCGGCGGCAGGTCCAGGTCGTCGTGCACCACCAGGATCTGCTCCGGCGGGATCTTCAGGTAGGCGGCCGCGGCCTGCACCGCCTGGCCGCTGCGGTTCATGAAAGTCTGGGGCTTGAGCAGGAGCACGTCCGCATCCCCGATCCGGCACGATGCCAGCTCGGCCGCGAACTTGCGCTCGGCCCTGAAGCGCCCGTCGTGGCTCTGTGCCAGGAGGTCCACCAGCCAGAAGCCGGCGTTGTGGCGCGTGTCCTCGTAGTCCGGCCCCGGGTTGCCGAGGCCGACGATCATGCGGATCCGGGCGTGCCTGCTCATCGCCTGCTGCTCCCAGCCCAGCCGAGAATGCTCCGGGCCGCCCGCAGGCGGCCCGGAAACACCGGCGGCGCGGGGATCAGTCCTCCTCGGGCTCGGCCGAAGTCGTGGGCACCTCGCCTGGCGGTATCTCGCCCTCGCCCTCGAGCTCGCCTTCGCCCTCGATCTCTTCCTCGCGGCGCGGACGATGGATTACGACCACCGCCTGCTCGAGCATCTCCTCGCCGCCGTACATCGAGACGCCCTCGGGCAGCGTGACCTCGCCGAGCGTCAGCGCCACCTCGAGCGCGAGGCCGGACATGTCCACCTCGATGTACTCCGGCAGATGCTTCGGCAGACAGGTGATCTCCAGCTCGTTCATGACGCGCGACACCACGCCGCCCTCCTTCACGCCGGGAGCGACATCCTCGCCGAGGAAGTGGAACGGCACCGTGACGCGAATCTCCTCGTCCTCCAGCACGCGCTGCAGGTCGACGTGGAGCACCTGGTTCTTGTAGGGATGGCGCTGCACGTCCTTGAGGATGCACGGCTGCGACTTGTCGCCCGTGGTCACCGTCAGGATGCTGGAAAAGAAGGCTTCGTTCTCCAGGTGGTGTTTCAGCGCGTTGTGATCCAGCGCCAGGGCGCGGGGATCGCGATGGGCGCCATACAGGATGGCGGGCACCTTGTCGGCCCGACGCAGGCGGCGGCTCGCACCCTTGCCCTGGTCCGGCCGATCTTCGGCATACAGCTCGAATTTCTGGCTCATCAAGTTTTCTCCGTTATCTACAAATTCCGGCAGCGCGGGCCCGCGACCAGGCTTGCGCGCATGCCGACCCGGCGTTCCGACCCCGGAACGCCGCTTCCGGCCTGCTCAGTCCACGTAGAGCGAGCTGACGGATTCCTCGTCGCTGATCCGGCGCATGGTCTCGGCCAGCATCTCCGCCACGCTGAGCTGGCGGATCTTGCTGCTCTCCCGCGCCGCCCCGGACAGCGGGATGGTGTCGGTCACCACCAGGCCGTCGAGGAGCGAGTCGTTGATACGCTGCACCGCGGGGCCCGAAAGCACCGGGTGCGTGATATAGGCGTAAACCTTGGCGGCGCCCTGCTGCTTCAGCGCGGCCACGCCCTGGCAGAGCGTGCCGGCCGTGTCGATCATGTCGTCCACCAGCAGGCAGGTCTTGCCGCGCACGTCGCCGATGATGTGCATCACCTGGGCCTCGTTGGCCCGGGGCCGGCGCTTGTCGATGATGGCGAGGTCGGCGTCGTCGAGGCGCTTGGCCAGCGCCCGCGCGCGGACCACGCCGCCCACGTCCGGGGATACCACGATCATGTTGTCGTAGCGCTGCTTCCAGGCGTCGTGCAGCAGGACCGGCGAGGCATAGACGTTGTCGACCGGGATGTCGAAAAACCCCTGGATCTGGTCCGCATGCAGGTCGACCGTCAGCACGCGATCAACGCCGGCGTGAGTGATCATGTTGGCCACCAGCTTGGCGGAAATAGCCACGCGCTGGGCCCGTGGGCGCCGGTCTTGGCGGGCGTAGCCGTAATAGGGGATCACCGCCGTGATACGCGCCGCCGAGGCGCGGCGCAGGGCGTCGACCATCACCAGCAGCTCGAGGATGTTGTCGTTCACCGGCGGACAGGTCGGCTGGACGATGAACACGTCACGGCCGCGAACGTTTTCCAGCACCTCGGCCGACACCTCGCCGTCGCTGAACCGGCTGACCTGCAGCTTGCCCAGCGCGAACCCGAGGTGGCGCGCAATACTCTCGGCCAGTTCCCGGTTCGCGTTGCCCGAGAACACCGCCATGTGCCCTGATTCGTGAATCACGCCTGCCTCCCCTGGGGCCGCAGCTGAAATTTTCCGGCGCCGCCCCGGCGCGCCGCGAGATTGGCTGGGGTGGGAGGATTCGAACCTCCGCATGACGGGATCAAAACCCGTTGCCTTACCACTTGGCTACACCCCAGTCGCCTAGTCAAGCCGGGGCCGGCCGCTCCTGGCGTCACTCCGCCCCCAGACGGGCCAGCAGCGGGCTCTCCGCCACCCCCCGGGCAACGAATCCGCGCCAGCCTCCCGGCAGCTCCGCCAAAACCCGCTCGGCCGCCGCCGGGCCAGCAACGCGTGCGAACACGCAGCCGCCGGTCCCGGTAAGACGCGCGCCCTGCGGGGACCGCGCGGCCAGCCAGTCTAGCGCCGCCCCCACTTCCGGATACAGGCGTCGCGCCACGGGCTCGCAATCATTCCGTCCGCCGCCGGGAACAAAGCCCTTAATTGTCGTTTTCGGCGTATCACGTGTCAATTCGGCGTCGGAGAACACCGCTGCCGTGGAAACCGCGCAGTCCGGGCAGACGACCAGGTACCAGGCGGGCGGCAGCTCGACGGGTGCGAGCCGCTCCCCGACGCCCTCGCCCCAGGCCGAGCGGCCGTGGACGAAGACAGGCACGTCGGCGCCCAGCTCCAGGCCGAGCTGCGCGAGTCTTTGCGGTGGCCAGCCGAGACCCCACAGGCGGTTCAGCGCCACCAGCACCGTGGCGGCGTCAGAGCTCCCGCCGCCGAGCCCTCCCCCGGCCGGAATGCGCTTGCGGACCCGGATGTCGACGCCGCGCCGGGTGCCGGATGCAGTCTGCAGCCGGCGCGCGGCCCGCACCGCGAGATCGGCTTCCGGGGCGACGTCCGCCAGCCCCGCCGAGCGGGAGACGACGCCGTCATCCGTGGGCTCTAGGAAAATCTCGTCGGCGTAATCGAGCAGCTGGAAGACGGTCTGCAGCTGGTGGTAGCCGTCCGCCCGCCGCCCTGTGACATGCAGGAACAGGTTCAGCTTGGCCGGCGCCGGCCAGGCCGGGCTCATCGCCGCGCCAGCATGCCGGCGCCCGGGATCTCCCAGCGGTCGGTCATCACCCGGATGCGGACCTTGCCGTGCTCCAGGTCGAGACGACGCGGCAGGACCAGCCCCTCGCTCTCGCTGTAGCCGTCGTAGCGGACCAGCCAGCCGCCCTGCTCCATGCTGTCCAGCAAACCGTCCTCCGCCGGGAACTCGTTGGCCGGAAACCGGGGATCGGACACGCCGAGGATCCAGTACCGCATGCTGTGCACCGGCAGGCTCCAGCCGAAGCGCTCGGTCATCTCCTGCTCGGGATCTCGCAGCAGGAGCTCGTCGCCCGAGGTCGTTTTGATGCGGAGCTGCTCCAGGTCGCCGTGAATGCGGAAGCCGCCGAAGCCGAAGGGGCCGCGGAAACGGAAGTCGACGAGGTCGTCGTTCTGTTCCCACGACACCGTGCCGCTGTAACCGCGCCGGCCGGTATTCAGCGACAGGCGACCTTCCATGCGGAATTCTTCGATCTCGCGCAGCATGTCCCGTCTTTCCAACCAATCCTCTCCCGGCGCCGCTGGCCGCTCGGCCGGCCCCACACAGGCCGCAACCGAGGCGGCCAGGAATGCGATTATAAGTAACCGGGCGCCACTGTCGGCAACGCCGCGCAAGTCTACTGCCAGCCGCAGCATGGTCAGGGGTCCAGTCGGCCCATGGTGTCGAGCAGGATCCCGCTGCCGGGAAACTCGCCCAGCGCGTCCTCCCAGACCTCGCGCGCCTCCTCGACGCGGCCCAGGCTCCACAGCACTTCGCCGAGGTGCGCGGCGATCTCCGGGTCATGCTGCCGCACCAGCGCGGCCTCGAGGTACGGCAACGCCTCCGCGGCGCGCCCGAGGCGGAACAGCACCCATCCCATGCTGTCGAGGATGGCCGGGCTTTCGGCGTCGAGCTGCAGGGCACGGGTAATCAGCGCCAGCGCCTCGTCCAGCCGCTCGGTGCCGTCGGCGAGGGTGTAGCCGAGCGCGTTCAGGGCGGTTGGATCCTCCGGCCGCAGCTCGACCACGCGGGCAAAGTCACTCGCCGCAGCCTCGACCCGCCCGAGCTCGACCAGCAGCAGGCCGCGCTCGTAGAGCAGCGCCACATTCTCCGGATCCCGCTCCAGCAGCTGGTCGTACACCGGCACCGCTTCCTCGGCGCGTCCCAGCCGCGCCAGCAGCTCGGCGCGCGCGATGCCGAGCTCGACCGCCGCGGCCGGGTTGCGCTCCGCGAAACGCTCCAGGTGCTCCAGGCCGAGTTCCGGCCGCCCCATCTGCACCATCATCAGGGCCAGCCGGACCTGCGCGGTCAGCAGGTGCTCGCCGCCGTCGATCCGCGCATAGAGCTGCGCGGCCTTTTCGGTGTCCCCTTCCTGTTCCAGCATGCCGCCGAGGTAGAACAGGGCGTCGTTGCGGTATTGCCCGTGCGCCAGCAGAGTCATGAAGGCGGCCCGCGCCTCGCTGGCGTTGCCGGCATGGAATTCCATGTAGCCCAGGGCGCGCAGGGCCTCGGGATCGGCGGGAGCCTCCGCCAGCACGGCCTGCAGCAGCTCGCGTGCCTCCGCCTCGCGGCCCGCGTTGATCAGAATGGTCGCGCGCTCGAGGCGCAGCTCGCGCTCTTCCGCGGCCGGGTGCGCCTCGAGCCACACCAGCGCCGCGGCAACCTCGTCGGCCGCCGCCAGCACTCGCGCATACAGGAGCG
>JASFEC010000027.1:0-14724 GCA_050125045.1 Gammaproteobacteria bacterium
TAGATGGGGTCGGACACGTCGCCGGCGGCGAAAACGCCGGGGACGCTCGTGGCCGTGGCGTTCCCGTGGCTGCCGCCGGTGACGTTGATGTAGCCGTACTCCATCTCCAGCTGCCCCTCGAAGATTCCCGTGTTCGGCGTGTGGCCGATGGCGACGAACATGCCGGTGACGTCCAGGTCCCGGGTCTGTGCCGGATCTTTCGTGCTGCGGACGCGGACGCCGGTCAAGCCGCTGTCGTCGCCAAGTACCTCGTCCACCACGTGATCCCACAACACGGTGACGTTGCCCTCGGGGCCGGTCTTCTCGAACAGCTTCTGCTGCATGATCTTCTCGGCTCGCAGAGCGTCACGGCGATGCACCAGCGTGACATGGGAGGCGAGGTTGGACAGATAGAGCGCCTCCTCCACCGCGGTGTTGCCGCCGCCGATCACCGCCACGGCCTGGTTGCGGTAGAAGAAGCCGTCGCAGGTCGCGCAGGCCGAGACGCCGCGGCCCTTGAACTTGTCCTCGGAGGGCAGCCCGAGGTAGCGGGCGGTGGCGCCGGTCGCGATGATCAGCGCGTCGCAGGTATAGCTGCCGCTATCCCCTTCCAGCACGAACGGCCGCCGCTCCAGGCGCACCGAATGAATATGGTCGAATAAGATTTCAGTGTCGAAGCGCTCGGCGTGACGGCGCATGCGTTCCATCAGCTCTGGGCCCAGCACGCCGGCGTCGTCGCCGGGCCAGTTGTCGACGTCGGTGGTGGTCATCAGCTGGCCGCCCTGCTGCACGCCGGTGACCAGTACCGGCTGCAGGTTGGCGCGCGCGGCATAGACTGCGGCACTGTAGCCGGCGGGGCCGGAGCCGAGGATCAGGACCCGGCAGTGCTTGGGATCGCTCATGTATAATTCCGCCCTTGCGAGTTTCCCCTATGGTATGAGAAGCGACAGCCCCCGGCCAAGCGCTCAGGCGGGCCCGGGCACCAGTCGCCAGGAGTCGAAGATGCGTATCGGTGTGCCGCGTGAGATCAAGCCGCTGGAGGGTCGTGTCGGGCTCATCCCGGCTGCGTGTGCTGAATTGGTGCGGGCAGGCCACGAGGTCTTCATCGAAGCTTCTGCCGGCGTAAAGAGCGGCTACGCCGACGACGCCTTCGAGGCGGTGGGGGTAAAGGTCCTGCCAGACGCGGCCGCCGTGTACGGCGAGACCGAGATGGTCGTCAAGGTGAAAGAGCCCATCGAGGGCGACCTCGTCAACTTGCGCAAGGACCATCTCCTCTTTTGTTATCTCCACCTCGCGGCGCTGCCCGAGCTGACCCAGCGCCTGTGCCAGATCGGCTGTACGGCCGTCGCCTTCGAGACGGTCGAGGACGAACGCGGCCGGTTGCCACTGCTGGCGCCGATGAGCGACATCGCCGGGCGGCTGTCAATGCAGGTGGCGACGCACCTGCTGCACCAGCCCCAGGGCGGCAAGGGCATCCTGATCGGCGGCGTGCCCGCCGCGAAGCGCGGCAAGGTGGTGGTGCTCGGCGGCGGCGTCGCCGGCAGCAATTCCGCCATCGTTGCGGCCGGCCTCGGCGCCGAGGTCACGGTTTTCGACATGGACCGGGACAAGCTGGTCGCTGCGCGGGCCATCGGGCCCAACGTCACCGGGCTATATCCCCACACGCACGACGTGGGGGACGCCGTCGGGCAGGCTGACATCGTGATCGGCTCGGTGCTGGTAACAGGCGAGCGCGCCCCGCACGTGATCAGTGAGGACATGGTGCGGGCGATGCAGCCCGGGAGCGTGATCGCCGATATCTCGGTGGACCAGGGCGGGTGCGTGGAAACCACGCGACCGACGACGTGGGAGGATCCGACCTACATCGAGCATGGCGTCGTCCACTTCACGGTGACCAATATGCCGGGCGCGGTGCCGCGGACCTCCTCGCAGGCGCTCTCGGCAGCCATCGCGCCGTACGCGATGCGGCTCGCGGCGGGCCACTGGCGCGAGGTTCCCTCGCTGGTGAAGGGGATTAACGTGGACGACGGCAAGGTTGTTCACCCGGCGCTTTTCAAGTAGTCTGCAGCTTGAAAAACATAGAGTTGCAACTGACACCTCACCTGGATTCCGCGATTGGCCAAGGCAGCTGAGACCAAGCCCCGCCTGATGGGCCTGACCGTGGGTCGGGCCGCCCGGGAAGGTGCGCTCTGGATCGGGTGGGCACTGGCGCTGATCCTGTTGTGGGCGCTGGCGAGTTATCATCCGGCCGATCCGGGTTTTGCCTCGACGGGAGCCGGAGACACCATCCGCAACGAGGCGGGTCCCCTGGGCGCCTGGATCGCCAGCTTCCTGAATGTCCTGTTCGGGCATCCCGCCTACTTGTTCCCCGTGCTGCTGGCCGGCGCCGGCTGGTTCGTTTCCCGCGGCGGCTCGACCTCGGACCTGCCGGAGGGCCGCGTGCTCGCCCTGCGCGGCGCCGGCTTCCTGGTAACCCTTGCCGCCAGCTGCGGCCTCGCCACCCTGCATTTCGCCGGCCACGGGCTGCCCGAGACCGCGGGCGGCATCCTCGGCCAGCTGACCGGGCTGGGCCTCGCGGGTGTCCTGAGCTTTCTCGGGGCCACGCTGCTGTTGCTGGCCTTGTGGCTGGCCGGCGTGTCGCTGTTCACCGGGGTGTCCTGGCTGGCCGTGATGGACCGCGTGGGCCGGCTCACGCTGAGCGCCATCGCGGCGGCCCAGCAGGGGATCGAGACCTTCCGCGACCGCGTTGCCGGGCGCAAGGCCGCGCAGGCCCGCCAGGAAGCGGTGGAACGCAAGAAGCTGAGCGTGACCCGCAAGGCGCCGCCGCGGATCGAGCCCGTCCTCGCCCCCGTGGAGAAGAGCGAGCGGGTGGAGAAGGAACGGCAGGTGCCGCTGTTCGAGACGCCGGCGCCTGGCGAGATTCCGCCGCTCGGCCTGCTGGACGAGGCGCCACCCAAGGTCGGCGGCTACTCGGACGAGGCCCTCGAGGCGATGTCGCGGCTGGTCGAACTCAAGCTGCGCGACTTCGGTGTCGAGGTCGAGGTCGTGGCGGTCCATCCCGGCCCGGTAGTGACCCGCTTCGAGCTTGCGCCGGCGCCCGGCGTCAAGGTCAGCCAGATCAGCAACCTGGCCAAGGACCTGGCGCGCGCGCTGTCGGCGATCGCCGTACGAGTGGTCGAGGTGATCCCCGGCAAGCCGACGGTGGGCCTGGAGATTCCGAACGAGGTGCGCGAGCTCGTGACGCTGGGCGAGATCCTGACGTCGCGCGCCTATGACGAGATGAAGTCACCGCTGGCGCTGGCACTCGGCAAGGACATCGGCGGCATGCCGAACGTGGCCGACCTGGCGCGCATGCCGCACCTGCTGATCGCCGGTACCACCGGCTCGGGCAAGTCGGTGGCGATCAACGCCATGGTGCTGTCGTTGTTGTATAAGGCCACCCCCGAGCAGGTGCGGCTGATCATGGTGGATCCCAAGATGCTGGAGCTCTCGGTCTACGAGGGTATCCCGCAGCTGCTGGCGCCGGTGGTCACCGACATGAACGAGGCCGCCAACGCGCTGCGCTGGTGCGTGGCGGAGATGGAGCGGCGCTATCGCCTGATGGCGGCCCTGGGCGTGCGCAACATCGGCGGCTTCAACCGCAAGCTGAAGGACGCGGAGCAGCGGGGCGAGCCCCTGCGTGACCCCCTGTTCCGGCCGGAGGAGCACGAGGAGGGGGCCGAAGCCCCGCTGCTGTCGCCGCTGCCATTCATCGTGGTCGTGATCGACGAGCTGGCGGACCTCATGATGGTGGTGGGCAAGAAGGTCGAGGAGCTGATCGCCCGCCTGGCCCAAAAGGCCCGGGCCTCGGGCATCCACCTGATCGTGGCCACCCAGCGCCCGTCGGTGGACGTCATCACGGGTTTGATCAAGGCGAACATCCCGTCGCGCATCGCGTTCCAGGTTTCCGCCAAGGTCGACTCCCGCACGATCCTCGACCAGATGGGCGCGGAGAGCCTGCTCGGGCACGGCGACATGCTGTTCCTGCCGCCGGGCACGGGCGTTCCCCAGCGCGTGCACGGAGCCTTCGTGTCGGACGCGGAAGTCCACCGGGTCGTCAAGCACCTGAAGGCGGCGGGGCCGCCGGTATACCTCGACGAGGTGCTGGAAGGACCGGCGCAGCCGGTGCCCGGGCTGTCGCCGCAGGCGGGGGGCGGCCTGCCGGACGACGGCGAGCAGGATCCCTTGTACGACGAGGCGGTGCGGATCGTCACCGAGACCCGCAAGGCCTCCATCTCCGGCGTGCAGCGCCGGCTCAAGATCGGCTATAACCGCGCCGCGCGGCTGGTGGAGACCATGGAAGAGGCGGGCCTGGTAGGGCCGCTGCAGCCGAACGGGAGCCGCGAAGTCCTGGCGCCGCCGCCGCCGGAGGACTGAGGCCGGGAGCTTTTCCCCCTGCAAGGGGTCCAAGAACTGATGCGCAAATTCATGCATTCATGGTGGGTCGGAGGGCTGGTGGCTCTCGCGATACTGGGCGTCGGCAGCCCGGCCGGGGCGCAGGAGCCTGTGCCGGAAACCGCCGCGCCCGGGCGCGGGCCGGAACTGTTGCGTGCTTTCCTCGCGGAGACGGTGACCTTCGAGGCCGCCTTCAGCCAGGTGCTGCTGGAGGCGGACAGCGCCCGCACGCAGGTCAGCACCGGGCGCTTCTACCTGCATCGCCCCCAACGGTTCCGTTGGGACTACCTCGAGCCGGTGCCTCAGCTCGTGGTGGCCGACGGCGAAAATCTCTGGCTGTACGATCCGGACCTCGAGCAGGTCACGGTGCGTCGCCTCGACGATGGTCTGTCCAGCACGCCGGCGCTGTTGCTCTCCGGTGACGGGTCGCTCGACGACACTTTCCGCCTCGGCGCGGCCTACCAGGAAGACGGCCTCGATTGGGTGGAGCTGGCGCCGCGCGCGGAGGGCGCCGACTTCGCCGGCGTCCGCGTCGGCTTCGCGGCGGGGCGGCTCGCCGCCATGGAGTTGATCGACGCGCTCGGCCAGACGACCGTCATCCGCTTCGAGGACGTGGTGGTGAACGGCCCGCTCGACCCCGGACTGTTCCAGTTCGTCCCGCCGCCGGGAGTCGACATCCTCAGCGACGAAGGCCTGTGATGTGAATCCCCGCGTCGTGCTGGCATGGCGCCTGCTCGCCGGGGCGATGGCGTTGGCCATCGCCGTGGGCAGCCTCCTGCCGAGCATGCCGGGAGCGGTGGCGGCCTTCTCGGACAAGGTGCTGCATTACCTCGCCTACGTCGCGCTGGCGCTGGTGTTCACCGCGGCGTTCAGCCGGCGCCACTGGCTGGGGATTGCCGTCGGGCTGGCGGTCTTCGGCGGCGCCATCGAGCTGCTGCAACACTGGCTGCCGGGCAAGCGCAGCGGCGAGTGGCTCGACATGGGCGCCAACCTCGCCGGGATTGCCACGGGGCTCGTCGCGGCACTCGCGGTGCCGCATTCCTGGCGGCGCCACCTCGATCGCCTGCTGGGGCGCCCGGAGGCGGTGGACGCATGAGCGCGGACCATGCGCAGGGAGAACTCGGGATGACCGCGCCCACGGTGCGGCCGCTGGCCGACCGGATGCGCCCGCGCACGATCAGTGAATTCGCCGGCCAGGCGCACCTGGTCGGTGACGGCCGTCCGCTGGCCCACGTCGTCACGGGCAAGGGCCTGCATTCCATGGTGCTGTGGGGTCCGCCGGGGAGCGGCAAGACCACGCTCGCGCGCCTCGTGGCGGGCCAGTACGAGGCCGAGTTCATCGCCCTGTCAGCCGTGCTGGCGGGCGTGAAGGATGTTCGGGCAGCCGTGGAGCGCGCCCAGGCGCTGCAGGCGCAGGGGCGCAGAACAGTACTGTTCCTGGACGAGGTGCATCGCTTCAACAAGGCGCAGCAGGACGCTTTCCTGCCCTGGGTGGAAGACGGCACGCTGACTTTCATCGGCGCGACCACCGAGAACCCGAGCTTCGAGCTGAACAGCGCACTCCTGTCGCGTGCCCGCGTGTATGTGCTGAAGGCGCTGTCACAGGATGCGCTGCTCGCGATCCTCCGCCAGGCCCTGGCCGACCCGGAGCGGGGGCTGGGCACGCGGGCGCCCGAACTCAGCGACCAGCAGCTGGCGGCCATCGCCGAGGCCGCGGACGGCGATGCGCGGCGGGCCCTGAACCTGCTCGAGCTCGCGGCGGACCTCGCGGAGGCGGGTGGGGCGGGGCAACCGCGGGTGCTGGACGAAGCCACCTTTGCCGGTCTCCTCGCCGGCGGCCACCGCCGCTTCGACAAGCGGGGCGAGGCGTTTTACGACCAGATCTCGGCCTTGCACAAGTCGGTGCGGGGCACGGACCCGGACGCCGCGTTGTACTGGCTGGCCCGCATGATCGACGGCGGCTGTGACCCCGTGTACATCGCCAGGCGCATCGTCCGCATGGCCAGCGAGGACGTCGGCAACGCCGATCCGCGCGGCCTGGCGCTGGCGCTGGAGGCCTGGGATGCCTACGAGCGGCTCGGCAGCCCGGAGGGTGAGCTCGCGCTGGCCCAGGCCGTGGCCTACCTGGCCTGCGCGCCGAAGAGCAACGCGGTGTATCGCGCCTGGGGCCAGGCCCAGGCGGATGCCGCCAAGCTGGGGTCGCTGCCCGTGCCACTGCACCTGCGCAACGCGCCCACGCGGCTGATGAAGGAGCTCGGCTACGGGCGCGAGTACCGCTACGCCCATGACGAGGCAGGCGCCTATGCGGCCGGCGAGGATTACTTCCCCGAGGAGATGCAAGCGCGCCGCTATTACGAGCCGCCGCCGCGGGGCCTCGAGTTGAAGATCGGCGAGAAGCTCGCCAAGCTGCGCGAGGAATCCGCCGCCGCGCGCCGGGACCGCGGCCAGAAGCAAGAGAAAAAGGACTGACATGCTCGATCCCAAGCTGCTGAGGAACGACCTCGAAGGGACTGCGCAGGCGCTCGCCCGGCGCGGTTACCGGCTCGACACGGCCCGCTTCGCGGCGCTCGAGGACCGGCGCAAGAAGCTCCAGGTGGAGGCGGACGAATTGCGCAAGGAGCGCAACACGCGCTCCAAGGCGATCGGGAGGGCCAAGGCGGCTGGCGAGGACGTGGCGCCGCTGCTGGCCCGGGTGGCGGATCTGGGCGATCGCCTGAAGGCGACGGAGGCCGGCCTGGCGGAAGTCCAGGTCGAGCTCGAGACGGCGCTGTACGACCTGCCGAACCTGCTGGATACAAGCGTGCCGGACGGCGCCGACGAGAACGCCAATCTCGAGGTGCGCCGCTGGGGCGAGCCGCGCGGCTTCGAGTTCGAGCCTAAGGACCACGTGGACCTCGGGCTGCTGGACTTCGAGGCGGCGGCGAAGATTTCCGGCTCGCGCTTCGCGGTGATGCGCGGGGCCGTGGCCCGCCTGCACCGGGCGCTGATCCAGTTCATGCTGGACCTGCACACGCGCGAGCACGGCTACACCGAGATCTATGCGCCCTACATCGTCAACGGCCAGAGCCTGTTCGGCACCGGGCAGCTGCCCAAGTTTCGCGCGGACCTGTTCGCGCTCGAGGGCGACCAGGACTTCTACCTGATCCCGACCGCCGAGGTCCCGGTCACCAATCTCGTCCGCGACGAGATCCTGCCGGCCGACCGGTTGCCGCTGCGCATGGCCGGGCACACGCCGTGCTTCCGCTCGGAGGCGGGCAGCTACGGCAAGGACACCCGCGGCATGATCCGCCAGCACCAGTTCGAGAAGGTGGAACTGGTGCAGGTGGTGCGGCCGCAGGACTCGATGGCGGCCCTGGAGGAGCTCACGGGACACGCCGAGCGCGTCCTGCAGCTGCTGGGACTGCCCTATCGCGTGGTGCTCCTGTGCAGCGGCGATACCGGCCAGGCGGCGGCGAAGACCTACGACCTCGAGGTCTGGCTGCCCGGACAGCAGCGTTACCGGGAGATCTCCTCCTGTTCCAACTGCGGCGACTACCAGGCCCGGCGCATGCTGGCCCGGTGGCGCAATCCCGAGACCGGCAAACCCGAGCTGGTGCACACGCTGAACGGCTCGGGCGTGGCGGCGGGCCGCGCGCTGGTGGCCGTGCTGGAAAACTACCAGCAGGCGGACGGGTCGGTGCGGGTGCCGGAGGCGCTCAGGCCGTGGATGGGCGGCGCCGAGCTCATTCCGGCGGCGGGCGGCTAGGCGATCCAGGGATCCTCGTTCTCGCCGCGGGCCTGGCGGATCATGCCCGCCAGCGTGCGCGCGATGTCGGACGAAGTAATGATGCCGACCAGCCGGTCCTCCCGCGTGACCAGCGCCGAGCCGATGCGGCGCTCCGCCATGGTGTCCAGCACGACTTCGAGCCGGGTCTGGATGTCCACGATGTAGGTGCTGAAGACGCAAACGTCCCGCACCCGCATCGATTCCCGTGGCGGCAGTCCCAGCTCCGGGTCCAGGGCGAACTTGACGTCCCGGTCGGTGATGATGCTGACCAGCTTGCCGCGCTCCTTGACGGGCAGGTGCCGGACCTTGTGCTCGACCATCAGGTCGCGCGCCTCCAGCAGTGGCGCGTCGACGTCGATCCACCATGGGAACGGCGTCATCACGGTCTTCAGCAGGGGGACGCGGCTCATGGTCGGAAGCCTCCGCCGGGGTGTGCCAGGCCGAAGTCGGTCGCGCGCGCCGCCAGGGCCAGCAGCCCTGCCACGGTGAGGGAGTCGGTGATCCGGCCGTCGAGCGCCGCGTGGACCGCCTCCCGCCAGGGCACGGTGATCACCCACAGCTCCTCGCTCGCCTCCGGGGCCATGGGGCCTGCCGTGAGCTCCCGGGCGAGGAACACGGTGCCCACCTCGTCGGTCACCGAGTTCGAGAGATGGACCTCCGGCAGCAGCGGCTCCCAGTGCATTGCGGAGAGACCCGTTTCCTCCTGCAGTTCGCGCTGCGCGCCCTCGAGGAGGTTCGCCTCCAGCGGCACGCCCCCCATGGGCAGCTCCCAGGTGAACTGGTCGATGGCGTAGCGGTGCTGGCCCACCAGCCAGACGCGGCCGTCGGGCTCGAGCGGCAGGATGCCGACCGCCCGATTGCGGAAGGAGATGATGCCGTAGTCGAAATGTTGCCCGGCCCGGCCGTTCCAGGCCTGGTCCTCGAAGATGGTGAAGAAGGGGTTGGCGAAGCGTTCGCGCCGGGTGTCGCGGCGCCACGGTGTCTCGGCCAGCAGGGAGCCGTCCGGGCGCGGGCCGGGCGCATGTTTCAGTTCCTTGCGTGCGAAGCGATCCATCCAGATTCCGTCCGGCCAAGAAGAAGGGCGACGGACCATCGGATCCGCCGCCCTCGCATTATCGCCCGAATGAGGCCTCCGTCACTCGTCGCTGAAGACTCCGAGGAGGTGCAGCAGGCTGGTGAACAGGTTGTAGATGCTCACGTACAGGGTGACGGTTGCCATGATGTAGTTGGTCTCGCCGCCGCGCACGATCTCACTCGTCTGGTAGAGAATCAGGCCGCCCATGGCCAGCACGAACATTGCCGACACGGCCAGCGACAGCGTCGGCATGTTAAATACCAGCGCGACGATACCGAGGATGAAGGCGCCGAGGATGCCGACGAAGAGAAAGCCGCCCATGAAGCTGAAGTCGCGCTGGCTTTTCACCGCATAGGCGGAGAGGCCGAGGAACACAGCCCCCGTGGTGCCGAGCGCCATCATCACCACCTGGCTGCCGTTGGGCAGCATGGTCAGGTAAAGGCTGATGATCGGGCCGAGCGTCAGCCCCATGAACCCGGTCAGGGCGAACACGAACAGCAGGCCCATGGCGCTGTTGCGGGTCTTGGCCGTGGCGAACAGCAGGCCAAAATAGACTGCCAGCACGATGAACGGATTCATCGGGCGCATGCCGGTGAACATGGCGATGCCGGCTGTGACGGCGCTGAACAGCAGCGTCGCGGCGAGCAGCAGATAAGTGTTCCTGAGGACCTTGTTGGTCTCGAGCACGCCCGGGCGAGCAATCGAGGTATAGGTCTGGCGAACGGGTTCCATAGGGTGGCTGCCTCTTCGGAAGTTGGCTGAATGAAAACTGGAATCAGTCTAACAGACCAGCCCCAAAGCATGAAGTTCCGTTCGCATATTGCGGGGCGGTCCAGTGATCAGCCGGCCGGGGGCGGCGGCGGTAGCGGCAGGGTGCGTGCCCGGCGGGAATGGACGAATCGCACGCTGCGATCGGTCCTCAGGCGCCGAATCTGGGCCGTCGAGGCGAGCGCGAGGCGGCGGGATCTGGAAGCTTTCATGGCCTCGCTTTATAGCCCCTGAGTGTTGCGGGGCTGTGACGCTGCAAGCTTGCGGGCAGCATTGGGCGAAGACAGAGCGCCGGACTTCCGGATCGGGTTGGCAGTTACCTGGAGCGACGTTTCAGGGACATGGCCCGCGTCAGCGCCGTATCCAGGTTCTTGGCTCCCGCCGCCAGGCTGAACCCGGCCGCGAAGGCCCGCTCCGCACTGGCGCCGAGGGCGCGGCGGAGTTCGTCATCGTTCAGGACCCGCTCGATGGCGTCGGCAAGTGCGGGCGCGTCGTCCAGCGGCACGATTTCGGCAGTGCCGGGCGTGGAAAAAATATAGCGCGCGCCGACGGTCGGGCAGGCGATAATGGGCGCGCCCGCCCGCATCGCATCCAGGTAAACGAAGCCGAAGGGCTCGTCCAGGGACGGGCTCACGAACAGGTCGAGGCCCTCGAGAAAGCGGACCTTCTGCACGTTGTCCAGCCAGCCCACGAGCTCGACGCAGCCGGCGAGGCCACGATCCGCGACCTGTTGCTCCAGGTCGGCACGGGTCCGCCCGTCGCCCGCGATGGCGCACTCGACGGATACGCCGCGCTCGCGCAGCAGGGCGACGGCATCGATCAGCACGTGGAATCCCTTGCGCCTTGAAAACCGCCCCATGGAGCCGACCCGCGGCGGCTCCCGGATCGGCCCGAGTGACCGCGGCGCGCTGGTTGCGGCGAGAAAATTCGGCACCAGGAAGATTCGTTCCGGAGGATAGCCCAGCCCTGCCAGGGTCTGCTGCATTTCCGGTGTCGTGGCGAGCCAGCCATCGGCCCGGTGGAAGGTCTTGAGGCGCCGGATCTGCATCGAGCCGACGCGAGTCAGGAGCGGAACGTCCAGCGCGCGCAGGGCCCGCTCGGTCTCGAGAAATCCCATTTGCGCGAAGCCGATGACGACATCCGGGGCGAAGGCCTCGATCCGGGTGCGGAGCTCACGGTTCGGCAGGAAGCGAAACAGCTTCGAGCTGCGCTCCAACAGCGTGACATGTTGTTCGAGGCCGTTGTCGGCGATCGAGGGAAGGACGCCCGCGCCCTCGACCACCAGCAGCTGGATCTCGTGGCCAAGCTCCTTCAGTGCGAGGGAATAAGGCACGATCGACTGCTGGACGCCGCCGAGCCCCCTCGAGGTCATGACCAGCGAAACCCGCATCAGGCGTCCGCGGTCGACGGGTCGCTGAACCTGAGCGCCACGGTGTCGGTCTTGTTCCACTGGTAGAGCGTGTAACCGAGACCCGACAGGAAGGTCTGGAGCCGCGCCATGCGCTCACCTACGAGGTGCTTCGACTCGAAGTTGATGATCGCCGGGCGGAGCTCGGCGATGTTGCAGGCGTACAGCACCTCGTCGTCAGCGCCTTCCGCATCGACCTGGAGCAGGTGCAGCTGCTGGGGAAAGCCGCGTTCGACCAGCAGCGGCTGCAGCTCCGTGCACGGTACTTTCAGCTCCTCGACAGCCTCCTCGGGTGCGACCTTGCCCGCGAGGTGACGGCTTGCGGCCGCGACGACGTGCGCCTTGTTGCCCGAGGTCAGACCGCTGGGCGCACGGTAGGCCGGAGCGCCCTTCAGATAGGAAACGCGGAACGATTCCCAGAGCTCGGGGCGGATGCGATACAGCACCAAATGATCGCCGGTGCCGATTGCGCCGTTGTAGATCGAGGCGGCGGGGTGCTGGGCGTACGCATCCCTGAGGTAGCTGATAATCTCAGGCTGCGGCTCTATCAGGAGTGCCTCGTTGGACGTCTTGTGACGCATCAGGAAGCGATAGATCGGGTCGCTGTGGCTGCCGTCGTTGGCGCCGACCTGCACCACATTCAGCCGGCCCTCTGCTGCCAGCGCGCCCAGCAGCAGGGTCTCGAGAAAGTCGAGCGGCGGCAGCGTGCCGTACTTCCTCTTGAGTTCGTAGCCCATGCGGCCTGCGAGCCGCTTGATCAGGTTTGCCATTCAGGTTGTCCGCTCTCAGACCCGCTGGTAATTCTCGTTATAGAAAGGACATGGGTAGCTGTCGAGGGTCTCCGCGATGAACGCGAGGTCATCCTCGCTGAGATTCTCGCGATAGCCTCCCACCTTGCCCTTGCGCACCTTGAACGAATCCGGGTCGGAGGCATCCTTGGGCTTGAGCGCGGAATCGCTGAGCCGCCCGCTGGCCTCCAGGCGCCGGAGATTGTCGAAGCGCGCGAACTCGATAGCCTCGGACACTTCCGGATCGTTGACGTCAGGCAGCCCCATGGCCTCGAGCACCCCCCGCAGCGTGGCGACCGGCTCTGCATGCATGGACTCGTAGCGCACCAGGTGAAAGGAGGCCAGTCGGTCCAGGTTCTCGTGCCAGAGATTATGGAAGGCGATCCACTTGAGGAGGCCTCGCTCGCTGCTGCGGATGAATTCGCTGATGTCCCCGACGCTGCCGGTGATCGACTCGGAGCGCTTGAGCGCCTGGAAGTACGACGACACCAGCGTGTCGCGCGGGTCACGGATCACGAAAATGATGGGCTTGCCGGCGAAACGCTCGTCGAAGCGCAGCTCGTCGTGTCGCGGGCATGGGCTCTTCAGCGATGCGCCGCCATGGTGCCATTTCAGCGGAGGCAGCCCGGCCGCGGCGGTCAGCTTGCGCGTGTGCAGCAGCTCCGTCTCGGGGAGGCCCGTGCGGCTGCACAGCACCCGGCCGACCATCGCCCGGAGCCAGGTGCGGCCGCTCTTGGGGTGTGAAATCCCGTACTGGCCCGGGGGACGCACGGCGCCGAAGGCGATGCGCGCTCGCATCTGGAGGCGGCCCGGGAGCGAGGCTTTCCGCGCGGGGGCGGGGTCGTGCGAAGTCATACCGTGGCCCTTCGGTCTTGTTACTCCCTCATGATAGAGCCAAGCGCGTGAGCTTGTCTCGCCCATTGTTCCAGCCTTTAGCGCCCGGCCATCGCTGGCAATCGCCGCGTCGAAGATAGAGACTCTGGGGCTGGTGGAATAGCCCACGAATACTCGGTGCGGGGGGATGCGACCAAAAATCTTCTGTGTCGGCCTGAGCAGAACTGGCACGACCACCTTCAATGCCGTGATGACGCGGCTGGGCTTTCTCGCCCGATCCGGGCCGTCCGGGCTCGGCCTTGCGCTCTACGAGCGCGGCCGCTTCGACGACATCTGTGCGATCGCCGATGGATACGACTGCCTGTGCGACCTGCCTTACCCGCTCCTCTACGACAAGCTTGCCGAGAGATATCCCGACAGCCTGTTCGTGCTGACGACGCGCAGTTCCGAGGACAAGTGGCTGGAAAGCCTGCGGGCGCTGAACCTTCGCAACGGTCCGACCGAGGCATTCCGAACGGCCTATGGTTGCTACGAAGTGGCCGGCCATGAAGGCCAGTTGCGTGCCCTTTACCAGGAACATAACGAGTCGGTGCGACAGTTCTTCGCTGGCTCGGATCGCTTCGTCGAGGTCTGCTGGGAGCAGGGCGACGGCATGCGGAAAATCGGCGCCATGCTCGGGATCGACGTGGCCGGGCTCAGCGCGCCGGTGGCGAATGCTTCCGCCGACAAGAATGCGGGCAAGATCGTCGCGCGTCATTGCAGAAAAGGACGCTACGGTGCGGCCGTGCGCTACGCCCGGAGCGTCGCCGGGACGCCAGAGTTGATGGCGCTGATCGATCGGCGCCTGGATCGCGAACTCCGGGGTTTCCTGGCCCTGGCCAAGCCGAAGACAGCCTGGCGCCGTCGCAAGCTGTCCCCCAGGAAGACTTCAGAATGATGCATCGCCGAGCGACCGGAATTTCATGCCCTGGCTAGAGCAGAGCGGGCACGATGACGTTCGGTTCTGTGATGACGCTGCTGGGCCCCAACAATGATCCTCAGTCATAAGCACCGCTTCATCTTCCTGAAGACCACCAAGACTGCGGGCAGCAGTCTCGAGATGGCATTGAGCAAGTATTGCGGTCCTGACGACATCATCACGCCGATGAGTCCGGCGGACGAAGCGAAGCGAGCCTCGCTCGGCTACCCGGGGCCGCGCAACTATGTCCTGCCCCGCTCGGAATATCGCCTGAAGGATCACCTCAACCGGCTGATCGGCAGGGAACGCAGGAAATACCACAAGCACATGCCGGCCGCGGAGTTGCGCGCCAAGCTGGCTCGCGGCATCTGGGACGAGTATTTCAAGTTCGCGGTGGTACGCAATCCCTTCGATTACGCGGTCAGCCTTTATTTCTGGAGCATGCGCGACCAGCATCCGTCGGCGGCCGGTTTCACGCCTTGGCTGCTGTCGCGGCCTAAGAAACTGGCGCGCAACAGGCAGATCACGCACATCGACGGCCGCTGCGCCGTGGACTTCATGGTCCGATACGAGCACTTTGAACAAGACCTGGGCGAAGTCGCCCGGCGCGCTGGCTTGCCCGCCGCGCTGTATGCAGAGTTCCGGGCCATTGGCGCGAAGGCGGGCGTGCGGCCGAAGCAGGCGACGACCCGTGAGATGTTTGCCGGTTTCGAC
>JASFEC010000028.1:0-14689 GCA_050125045.1 Gammaproteobacteria bacterium
AAGTTGCCCAGCCCGCCGGAGAACAGCGGGTCGAAGCGCTCGAAGGTCGCCGTGTCCGGGTCGTCGCCGGAGAAGGTGGACCAGCGGTAGCTGAGGGCCGGTTGCCAGCGCGTTTCCGACAGCCGGTAGCCGAGCCAGACGTAGCCCGCGTCTGCGGACATGTCGAAGTCCTCGTGGTCCTGCCGGGCGTATTCCGCCTTCAGCCAGGCGCCTTCGCGGCCGAACAGCTTCTTCAGCGACAGGCTCGGGTTGTAGGTGCGCAGTCCTTCCCGCGGCAGGCGGCTGCCGTCCGGCGCCCGGAAAGAGGACTTCGACTCGGGGATGTAGAAATAGGTGAAGGCCGCCTCGGCATTGGCGAACTGGTACTGCAGGTTGAGGCCGGCGAGCCGCGTGTCGGAGGCGATCTCGTCGATTTCGCTCGGCTCGATCAGGAAGGCGTCCAGGCTGAAGTCGGACATCCGCGCGCGCAGCAGCGCCGTCCGCTCCGACGTCAGGCGCGGGCCGAGATACAGGGCTGCGCGCTCGCCGATCGAGGTGGAGACCGGGATTTTCGACAGCAGGAAGCCGTCCCGCAGCTGGTAGACCTGGCGGCCGAACGTGGCATCCACCAGGTTGCCTTCCCCCGGCAGGTCCCACAGCAGCCCGGCATACAACTTCTCCCAGTCGCCGTAGCCCCGGGTGCCGGAGTTGTAGATGTCGTGGCCCGACGAGCCGGACATCAGGTAGGACACCTCGCCGTAGGCATACAGCGGGGAAGCAGCGATGCGGGAAATGCCGGCGAGGCCCGGCTCGACGTAGGCTTCGAGCCAGGTGGACGTGCCCGGGCCCAGCGGGTCCTCCGCGGTCGGGTTGCCGCCGTTGAACGCGTCGCCGTAGCCGCCGAACCAGGGCTCGCCGTCGCTGAAGATCCCGGCACCGCCATTGAGGATGAACACGAACTTCGACTCGTCGCTCTCGTAGATGGTCGGGAAGTCGGCGAATTTCCCCGTTTCGAGCATGCCTTTTGCCGCCGGGGCTGCGACCGCGGCCTCGGTGGCCGGCGTGACCAGCAGGGCCACCGCCACGTCGCCGCCGGACACCATGCGGTACAGCCTCAGCTCGGCCGACGCCACCGAATCGAGCTGCCGCACCCGCTTCAGCCCGAAGTCGGCGGGCTGCTTGCGGAAGGTGCCGCCCTGGCGGACGCCGAAAGCGGTGGTGATCTCGTTGACCAGGGCCTCGTCCTGCGCGGCGTCACCCGTCGATTCCCGCAGGTAGACATAGACCATCGCGACCGGCAGTCCCTCGGCAAAGTCGGCCGGGATCCCGACACTCTGCCCCGACGCGCTGGCGTCGGGCATGGCCTCGGCCGTCGCCAGGGATGGAGCGCCCGCACCGACGCCCAGAGCGAGGGCCAGGGCCGGGATGAACAGTAGGGAACGGAGTTGGGTATCCAGGAGTCTCTCTCCGGTGTGCTTTCAGTTGCGGTCGAACACGACGTTCCATTCGCGCCCGGAGCGGCCCAGCTCGTAGCCGAACTCGAACAGGCGGTTCATGTAGGCGCGGTCGAATGTTTCCGTGGGCTTGTCCGCGTAGTCTTCCGGAATGTAGGCGACCTGGTAGTCGAAGCCATTCTCGAGGGACGTGACATACAGCCTGGCGAGGTCGCCCACACCTTGCGCGGTGATGAGGGTAGACACGGTGCGCGTCAGCACGGACACCAGGCGCCGCGGGACCGCGTCGGCCTCCTGCCGCACCCGCCCGTTACGGATGACGTAGAGCTCGGGTGTGCCCTCGACTTCGAGTCGCGCCAGGACCCGGCGCCAGTCGATCCCCTTGGCCTCCAGGAAGAGCTGGTTGGTGACGCCCCCGTCGACATGCATCTCCTCATAGCGCCGGCCCTCGGCCTCGACCTCGATCATCACCGGCGGGAACGCGCCGGGAATGGCCGTGGAGGCAAGGATGACATCGTAGATCAGCTCCCGCGCCTCGGGCGTGCCCTGCGCGGCAATCCGGGTGATGTCCCAGACCACCGGCCGGCCGACATCCAGGTTCGTGGTCCCGACGAACAGCGAGCGCCCGCGCGCGCCCTCCGCGGCGATGGCGGCAATCACGTCCTCATCGAAGTAACGCGCGATCAGCGCGCGCAGGCGGGCGGTGCTGAGGGCGGAATCGCCGCGCAGGATCGTGACCAGGCCGCGCGACTCGACCAGGTCCTTCGTCGAGTAGCTGGTGTAGACCTCCCGCAGCTTCTCATCGTAGGCCGGGCCGAGAAAGGCGAAGGGCGCGATCAGCGCGCCGGTGCTGGTGCCGGTGACGATCTGAAACTCGGGCCGGTCACCATGCGCCGTCCAGCCGGCCAGCAGCCCGGCGCCGAAGGCCCCGTTGCCGCCGCCCCCTGAGATCACCAGGTAAGCATGCTCGCGGCCCATCACGCCGCTATGGGTCTGCAGCAATGTGTCCCGCGGCAGGTCCAGCCACGCCTGCAGCCGCTGGGGCGGCTCGTCGCCCCAGCGGCGCGCGGCCGGCACCCCGGGAATCTCGGCGATGCTGGCCAGCTCCGGCGGCGGCGGCTCGATCCGCGTCGGCGGGGCCGCGCAGCCGACCAGCCCGAGCAAGACGATCGCCGGCAGCAGGCGGGCGGGGCAGCCTGGGATGCGCTGGCTCACAGAGATCACCTCGCGGAGGGGCGACCCGTGATTTTCGGTTGGGCAGCGCTTGCCAACAACAGGGCCCCCGCCCAAAATGGGTTTCATGAACTGCCGGGGGAGCTGAGATGGAGTTCGGTTACGAAGAGTTGAAGCGGGATTTCGGACACATCTGGCCCGTGCACGTGGAGCACTTCGCCGAACTGCTGATCACCCTGCGCCGGCAGTTCGACGGCGATCTCGATCGCCTGCTCATCATGGCCGTGATCGGCGTGCGAACGCTGCCGCCGCAGCGCGTCGAGGGACGCTCGTTCACCGAGTTCCAGTCCGGTGCGCTCGGTGCGCAGCCGAGCGTCATCAACGTGCAGTCCATTTCCGACACGACGGGCATCCCGCGCGAGACGGTGCGCCGCAAGGTGGCCCAGCTCGAGGCGAAGGGCTGGGTCGAGCGCTGGGAGGGCGGCGAACTGGTGGTGGCGCCACGGGCCCGAGAAGACCTGGCGCCAGGGACCGAGGCGACCATGCGCTACCTCGTTGCGGTGGGCGCGGCCTGCGTACGTGCGGTCGCCGCCGGTCAGCGCTGAAAGAGGCGGCCTACTAGACTAGGGGAACATTCGAAATCCCCGGAGGCGCAGGCATGCCCTTCCTCTCCATCAATCCCGCGACCGGCGAGGAGTTCTTCCGCGCCGACGGCCACACGCCTGAGCAGGTGGATGCCATCCTCGAAGACGCCGCGGTTGCGGCGCCGGCCTGGCGCGCGCAGCCGCTGGCCGAACGGGTGGAATTGCTGCGCCGGGTGGCGCGCGTGCTGCGCGCGCAGCGCGACGATCTCGCGCGGCTGGCGACGCTGGAGATGGGCAAGCTGAAAGCGGAAGCGCGGGCCGAAATCGAGAAGTGCGCCACCGCCTGCGACTACTACGCGGAGCACGCCGAGGCCTTCCTCGCCGATGAACCGGTCGCGACCGACGCCGGCGACAGCCGCGTGGTCTATCAGCCGCTGGGCACGGTGCTGGCGGTGATGCCCTGGAACTTCCCGTTCTGGCAGGCCATCCGCTGCGCCGCGCCGGCGCTGGCCGCCGGCAACACCGTGCTCCTGAAGCATGCCTCCAACGTGCCGCAGTGCGCGCTGGCCATCGAGCAGGTTTTCGCGGACGCCGGCTGCCGCGAGGGCGTGTTCCGCACCCTGCTGATCGGCAGCGATGCCGTCGACGGGGTGATCGCCGACCCGCGCGTGCACGCGGTTTCGCTCACCGGCAGCGACCGCGCCGGCCGGGCCGTCGCCGCTACCGCCGGCGAGCACCTGAAGAAGTGCGTGCTGGAGCTCGGCGGCTCGGACGCCTTCATCGTGCTCGAAGACGCCGACCTCGAAGCGGCGGTGGAGCAGGGTCTGAAGTCGCGCTTCCAGAACGCCGGCCAGAGCTGCATCGCGGCCAAGCGTTTCCTACTGCAGGCGGGAATCGCCGACGCCTTTCTCGAGCGCTTCGTCGCCGGCGCCGAGGCGCTGGTGCCGGGCGACCCGGAGGACGCGGGCACCACGCTCGGGCCGTTGGCGCGGCACGACCTTCGCGACGAACTGCACGAGCAGGTACAGGACGCCGTCGAGCGTGGCGCCCGGGTGCTGACGGGCGGGGGTCCGCTCGAGGGTCCGGGCGCCTTCTACGCCCCCACGGTGCTCGACGGCATCACCCCGGACATGCGTGCCTGGGCCGAGGAGCTGTTCGGGCCGGCGGCCTCGGTGCTCCGCATCGAGGATGCCGAGCACGCGCTGGCGGTCGCCAACGGCAGCCCCTTCGGCCTTGGCGGCGCGGTCTGGACGCAGGATCTCGAGCAGGGCGCGGCCCTGGCCCGCCGGCTGGAATGCGGCGCGGCCTTCGTCAACGGCATGGTGAAGAGCGACCCGCGGCTGCCCTTCGGCGGAGTGAAGGATTCCGGCTACGGGCGCGAGCTGTCGCGGCACGGCCTGCTGGAGTTCGTCAACGCCAAGACGCTGTGGGTGGGCTGAGACGTGAATTGCCCGCTGGACGGCTGCCCGGGTCTGGGATAGTTTCGGGCGCCAGGTGACAACAAGGAGCGCCGAATCATGCGGGAAACATTCTTGAGGGCCGTGGCCGTCGTGGTGGTGATCACTTTTGGCGCAACCGGGCTGGCGCTGCCGGCCCAGGCGTCGATCGTCGGGACGCAGGCGGTCATGGCCGAGGCCGACCGCGCCGATGCCCTGGCGCGGGTCCAGGCCGCCCTCGATCGCGAGGCCGTGCAGGCCCAACTGGTCGCGCTCGGGGTCGATCCGGCCGATGCCAAGGCCCGCATCGCCGCGCTGACGGAAGCCGAACTGCAGCAGCTCGACGGGCGCCTGGCGGAACTGCCGGCCGGCGCCGGCGTGCTGGAAGTGATCGGCATCGTGTTCGTCGTGCTGCTGATCCTCGAGATCGTCGGCGTCATCGACATCTTCAGCGGCGTCTGATCATCGTCGGACCGCGGGCATGATGCTGCGGTACCGGTGGCTCGGCCTGCTGTTACTGGTCGCGCTGGGAGGCTGTGCCTCCCAGCGCGCCGTCGTCTCCGAAGCGCCTGCCATGCAGGGACGGACGATCCCGGTCGAGCTGGTCGACATCCCCTTCTTCCCGCAGGAGGAGCTGCAATGCGGCCCGGCGGCGCTGGCGACGGTGCTGGGGGCTGCGGGCGTGGACGCGACGCCGGAGCAGCTGGCGGCCGAGGTCTTCACGCCCGGTCTTGCCGGCAGCCTGCAGCTCGAACTCGTGGCCGCTGCCCGCTCGCGCGGCCTCGTCCCCTATCTGCTGCCGCCCACGCCCGATGCCATCTTTGCCGAGCTGCTGGCCGGGCGTCCCGTGCTGGTGCTGCAGAACCTGCGCCTGCGCAGCCTGCCGGCCTGGCATTACGCGGTGGTGATCGGGGCTGACCCCCGGACCGAGCAGCTGGTCCTTCGCTCAGGGACGGAGGAGCGGCTGGTGCTGCCGTCGGGGAAGTTCCTGGGGAGCTGGGACCTGGCCGACCGCTGGGGCCTGGTACTGCTGCGGCCGGGAGCGTTGCCGGCGAATCCGGACCGGGACCGCTATTTCGAGGCGGTGGCCGGGCTGGAAGCCATCGGCCGCCACGCAGCGGCTGCGCGCGCCTGGGAGGCGGCGCTCCGGGTATGGCCGGAGGACGACGTGGGGCTGTTCGGTTTCGCCACGGCCAGCCATCTCGCCGGTCATCTCCCGGCGGCCTATGACGCTTATGCGGGCCTCATCCGGCGCCGGCCCGACCATGCCGCGGCGCTCAATAACCTCGCGCACCTGCTGGCCGCCCAAGGCTGCCCCCGGGCGGCGCGGGTCCTGGCGGAGCGCGCCCTTGGCGCGGCTCCGGCCGGCAGCGTGATGGCCGGCGCGGCCGAGGGCACGCTGCGGCAGTTGCGGGCGAACGCCCCGGAGGGCAGCGCCTGCGTGCTTCCCTGAGCTCAGTCCTCGAGCACGAAGGTGACTTTCATGAAGACGCGGAACTCTTTCACCGCCCCGTCTTCGACCACGATCTCCTGCTCCTTGATCCAGGCGCTTTTCACGTGCTTGAGCGTCTTGTGCGCGCGTGCGATGCCGCTCTTGATGGCGTCCTCGAAGCTGTTGGGCGAGGAAGCGCCGATCTCGGTGACCTTGACGACTGACATGGGTCTTGGCTCCCGGAGACGACCCGTCGGAGGCGTCTCCCGTGATGAATTTGCCACCAAAGTATAGGCACCCTGCCGGTTTTTGCTGAAGCTTCATGTCCGGGCTGGCCATATAATCCAGGCACACGGGCGGCGCAGGCGCAGGCCATGACCAAGCTCAACTGGATCTCTTCGGGGGACCTGCCGTTGCAGGCGCCGCGGCCCGACGTGCCGCTCAAGGTCAAGGCGCTCGGCGCCGACCTGTACCGCGATCCGCTATTGAACAAGGGCTCGGGGTTCACGCCGCAGGAGCGCGTGCTGCTGGGCCTGGACGGCCTGCTGCCGAGCCGCATCAACACCATGGCGCAGCAGGCGCGCCGCGTGCACATGACGCTCGACCGCCTGCGCGACCCCTTCGACAAGTACCTCGAGCTGTCCGGCCTGCAGGACCGCAACGAGCAGCTGTTCTACCGCGTGCTGTGCGACCAGCTGAAGCAGCTCATGCCGGTCATTTACACGCCCACCGTGGGCAAGGCCACCCGAGAGTTCAGCCATGTCTTCCGCCGCGCCCGCGGCGTGTGGATCACCCCCGACCATCGCGGCCGCGTGGCCGAGGTGCTGCGCAACGCCACGCAGGGGCGCCCGGTCAAGCTCATCGTCGCCACCGACAACGAGTCGATCCTGGGCATCGGCGACCAGGGTGCGGGCGGCATGGCGATCGCCATCGGCAAGCTGGCCCTGTACTGCGCCGCCGCCGCGATTCATCCCGCCTACACGCTGCCGGTCAGCCTCGACGTCGGCACGGACAGCGCCTCGCTCCTGGAGGACGAGATCTACCTCGGCTGGCCCGCGCGGCGCCTGCGCGGGGAGGCCTACGACGCCCTGGTGGAAGAGTTCGTCGAGGCCGTCTGCGAAGTCTTTCCCGGCGCGCTGCTGCAGTGGGAGGATTTCCGCAAGGACAACGCCTCACGGCTGCTGAATCGCTACCGTGACCGCCTGCCGTCCTTCAACGACGACATCCAGGGGACCGGCGCGGTCTGCCTCGCCGGCGTGCTCACCGGGTTGATGGCCTGCGGCGAGGAGGTGTCGCGGCAGCGGGCGGTCGTGCTGGGCGCGGGCGCCGCGGGCCTGGGCATCACGCGCCAGCTCACGGGCGCCATTCGGGACGCGGGAGGCGATGAGTATCCCGTGGCGGTGCTCGACAGCCGCGGCCTGCTGGTCGGCGACAGCTTCCGCGACGAGTACAAGGTCGAGCTGGCCTGGCCGGCGGACGTGGCTGCGGCCCGCGACCTCGGCGAGCGGTCCGGCGCGACGCTGCTCGAGGTCGTGGAGAAGTTCAAGCCGTCGATCCTGGTCGGCGTCGCCGGCCAGCCGGGCGCGTTCAACGAGGCGGTGGTGCGGGCCATGGCCCAGAACGTCCGGCGCCCGATCATCATGCCGTTGTCCAACCCGACCGACTATGCGGAGGCGCGGCCGGAGGAGATCCTGCGCTGGACCGACGGCCGGGCACTGGTCGCCACCGGCAGCCCCTTCTCGGACGTCGTGCTGCACGGCCGTCGGCATGTCGTCGGCCAGGGGAACAACGTGTTCATCTTCCCCGGCCTCGGGCTCGGCGCCCTGCTGAGCGAGGCCCGGCAGGTGTCCGACGGCATGATCGCCGCCGCCGCGCAGACGCTGGCGGAGGTCGTGCGCCAGGAGTCGCTGGGCGAGAGCCGGCTCTACCCGCGCATCGCCCGCCTGCGCGAGAGCACCCGCCAGGTGGCGGCCGCGGTGATGCGGGCAGCGGTGGCGGAGGGCGTTGCTGCACCGCTCGACGAGGCGGCCATCGAGGCGCGGCTCGATGCCGCGCACTGGGAACCGGAATACCCGCCCTACGAGGTGGGCTGAGTCACGCGCTCGCCTGGGCTTCTGCCCGGCGGGCGTCCCGTTGCCGCAGGTCCTCGAGGCGCAGCTTCTCGTAGGTCTTGCGGACCTCCGGCTGCCCGTAGGACCGCTCCAGCCGCCGCACGGTGAAGTGGCCGCGGGCCATGTCCTGGAAATGGTCCATGAAGACCGCATTGGCGATCGCCCCTGCCGCTGCCCCGAACACCGGCACGAGCTGGAAGGCCACCTTGTCGCCGATGGCGACGCCGAAGCGCGCCGCGATCCCGCGGACCATCGCCACGACGGCCGGCAGGGCCGGCTCCACCAGTCCGCGCTCCACGAGCCGGGCGCTGACGGTTGAGAAGTGCAGCGCCAGCGCCAGGCGCAGGCCGTAATAGCCGGTCTCGGCGGCGTCGTCCTCGCGCGGCCGGCCGCCGTAGGCGAACACTTCCACGCAGGCCAGCCGCGACGAGGGGTCAGACAGGTCCTCGCCCTCGGCCCGGGCGATGTCGGCGATGGAGCGCAGCATCAGGGTCGTGGCCAGGGGCAACTCGGCAAGGGTGCCGGGCAGGCCGAAAAATCCGCCGACGGCGCCGCTGCCCATGCCGAGGTACCGATGCAGCGCATCCCGTGAGGGACCCGGCCGGTCCCGCCCCGGCATGGAGGTCACGGCGACGTTCAGCGCCTGGCGGACGACCGCCACGGCCGCGTCGTGGACCCGGTCGTACATCGGCGCGGGCAGGAGCCGGAAGCCCTCCTCGATCGGGGTGCCGAGAAAGCTCGTCAGGCGTGCCGCGAGGCTGGGATGCTCCAGGTAGCGCACGGCGAGCCGCAGACTGTCCACGTCGGCTGCCTGCATCTTGCGTACGGGGGTGGTGTTCATGCGAGCGTCTCCGCCATGTCCTCGAGTTCGGCCGCGCGGCTGATGTCCTCCCAGGGTACCTCGATGTCCGTGCGACCCATGTGCCCGTAGACGGCGAGCCGTTGGAACAGCTCGCCGCGCAGCGCCGCCGGGAGGCGCAGCGTGCGCAGCAGGGCGCCGGGACGGAGATCGAGAAACTCGCGCCCGGCAGCCGTGATGGCCTGGTCGTCCACCCGCCCGCTGCCGAAGGTCTGGATGAACAGGCTCAGCGGCTCGGCGCTGCCGATCCCGTAACTCACCTGCACCTCGCATTCCTCGGCCAGCCCCGCCGCGACGACGTTCGCCGCCAGGTAGCGCGCTGCATAGGCGCCCAGCCGGTCGATGCGGAACGGGTCCTTGCCCGACAGGGCGGCCCCGCCGTGGTGGCCGTACTCGCCGTAGCTGTCGACCGCGGTCTTGCGCCCGGTGAGACCGGCATGCAGGCCCGGGCCGCCGGGCGACAGCCCGGACCGGGGCTCGACGATGAGGCGGGTCTTCGCATCCCGGCGCGCCGGCTGCCCCGCGAGCACCGGCTCGACCACCGTTTCGAGTACTGCGGCGCGCGCGGCGTCCGGCGCCGGGGCGGCTGCCTGGTCCCCGGTCAGCGTGAGCGCGACGGCGGCTATGCGCCGGGGTTTGCGGCCCTCGAACTCCACCGCCACCTGCGTCTTGCAGTCGGGCGAGAGCCAACCCAGCGAGCCGTCCGCCTGCGCCTCGTCCAGCCGCCGCGCCAGCTCGTGCGCCAGCACGACCGGCAGCGGCATCAGGGTCGTGGTCTGGCGGCAGGCGAAGCCCACGGCCGTCACCTGGTCGCGGGCGACGATCCGGGCTGCCAGGTCCTCGGGCACCAGGCCGTCATCGTCGACCGGGATCCGCTCGTCCGCGGCTTCCACCACGGTGGTCATGATCGTGCATTCCCGCCCGTTGAACTCGGCCGGCCGGTAGCCGGCAGCATCGATCGTGTCGCGGGCGACGGCCGACAAGTCCACCGTCGCGTCGCTGCGGGTGCGCCCGGCGAGGAACACGATGCCGCTCGCCACCGCGCACTCGGCCGTGACCCGGGCGGCCGGGTCCCGCGCCAGGTAACGATCGACGATCGCGTCGCTGACCTGGTCGCAGAGCTTGTCGGGATGGCCGCGGGTGACGGAGTCGGAAACGAAGACATGGGGGGTCGATTTCATCGGGACACCTCCGCAGGGGGAGTCGCCGCGGCCTTCAGGCGATCGTTGAGGACCAGGGGGACGAGGCTGCCGGCCGCGATCAGCGCGAGATCCACGGGGAGCGGCAGCATGGTGCCCAGCAGCCGGCGCGCCGGGGGCACCACGAGCGCGGCGGCCTGCAGCCCGAGCGCGCCGCCGACCGACAGGCTCAGCAGGCGATTCGGCTGCAGCCGGGACAGTCCGCTGAAGCCCGCATGTTCCGCGCGGCAGTTCAGGGCATGCAGCAGCTGGGCGCTGGTCAGGGTCGTGAAGGCCACGCTGCCGGCGCGGGCCCCGGGCCCGTGGAACAGGCGTGCCGCGAGATAGGCGGCCAGCGCCCCGGCCGTGATCACGACACCTTCCCGCGTGATGCGCCACAGGTCGGAGCGCCCGATCATCGGCGCATCGGGATCGCGCGGCGGCTGCGCCATCACGTCGGGCTCCGGCGGGTCCAGGCCGAGGGCGATGGCCGGGGCGACGTCGGTGGCGAGGTTGATCCACAACAGCTGCAGCGGGGACAACGGGGATTCCAGCCCGAGCGCCAGCGCGCTGAGCATCAGCCCGATCTCGCTGAGGTTGGTCGACAGCAGGTAATGGATCGACTTGCGGATGTTGCCGTAGGTGGTGCGGCCCTGCGCCACCGCGTCGATCAGCGTCTCCAGCCGGTTGTCCTCGACCACCACGTCGGCGACGCGCCGGGCCACGTCCTGGCCGGCCTCGCCCATCGCGATGCCGACGTCGGAGGCCTTGAGGGCCGGGCCGTCGTTCAGGCCGTCGCCGGTCATGGCCACGACCCGGCCGCTGCGCTGCAGGGCGGTGACGATGCGCAGCTTGTCTGCCGGGGTGACGCGGGCGAACACGTCGGTGCTGCGAGCGAGCCCCTCCAGCGCCTGCGGGTCCATCTCGGCGATGCGCGCGGCCTCCAGCACCCGCAGCGGTCGGTCGCGGGCCAGGCCGAGGCGGCGCGCCACGGCTTCCGCCGTCGCTGCCTGGTCGCCCGTGATCATCACCGGGCGGATGCCGGCGTCCTGGAGCTCGCGGACCAGGCGCTCGGTGCCGGGGCGCAGCGGGTCCTCGAGACCCACCAGTCCCAGCCATGTCAGGCCCTCGGGCGCCCGGCCGTCGACCGGCGCCGGCCCGTCCGCGACCCCGAGGACCCGGAGCGCCTGGCCGGCCCAGTCGTCGTTCTCCGCGCGGATCGCCTCGCGGCGGCGCGCGCCGAGTTTGAGCCGCCGTCCGTCCCGCAACTCATGCGTGCAGAGGGCCAGAACTTCCGGCGGGCTGCCCTTCATGTAAGCGCGCCCGCGCCCGCGCCCGTGGACTGCGATCATGTAGCGCTGCTCGTCCGAGCGGTGGTTCAGCGACCGGCGCGGCCGCGATGCGCGCAACCGCCGCGGGTCGGCACCCTCGGCCTCGGCCAGCTCCATCATCGCCACCTCGGTGGGTGAGCCGGTCCAGCCGGCGCCGTCGGCGGACTCGGCCTCGCTGCAGAGGGCCACGGTCTCGAGCAGCCGCTTCAGCGCACCGGCGGGCAGCTCGCCCACGGGACGCCCGAGCATGGGGCCGGCTGCGGCGCCGCCGGCGGAGACGGCCGCGACCCGCATCCGGTTCTGAGTGAGCGTGCCGGTCTTGTCGAGGCACAGCACCTGGATGGCGCCGAGGGTCTCGACCGCGTTCATCTGCCGGATGCTGGTGCGCTGCCGGCCCATGCGTCGAATCCCCATGGCGAGCGTCGACGTGGCCACAGCCGGCAGGCCCTCGGGCACGGCCGCCACGCCCAGGGAGATGGTCGAGCGCACGAGCTCCAGCGCCGGCAGGCGCCGGAGCGCGCCGACCCCGAACACGCCGGCGCAGGCGGCGCCGCTGATCAGGGTCAGCTGGTAGGAGAGCCGCTCGAGCTGGCGCTCCAGCGGCGTGGTGGGGGCGCTCGCCTCCTCGGTCGCCGACTGGATGCGCCCGAGCTCGGTGGCCAGGCCCGTGTCGCAGACCACCGCCAGGCCGGAGCCGCCGGTCACCACCGTGCCCCGGAACACCCGGTTCCGCTGGCCGGCCAGCGGAGTGTCGGCAGCCAGCGTGGTCCGCGCCGCCTTCAGGCACGGCAGGCTCTCGCCCGTGAGGGCCGCCTCGTCGAGGTACAGCCGGTCGGCCTCCAGCAATCGCGCATCGGCCGCAACGTAGTCGCCCGGTCCCAGCACCAGCAGGTCGCCGGGCACGACCTCCACCAGCGGGATCTCCACCGTGCGTCTGCCGCGGCGCACGCGCGCGGTCAGCGGGGCTCCGAGCGCGAGCGACCGGATAGTGCGCTCGCTGGCCCGCTCGGTGAGGAAACCCGTCACCGTATTGGCCGCTACCACCACCGCGATCGCGAGGGCGTCGACCAGGCCGCCGGTGGCCACGGAGATGGCCGCGGCGCCGCCGAGCAGGTAGACCGGGGGCGTGTTGACCTGGCGCGCCAGCATGGCCAGCGAGGACGCCTCGGCGGGTTCCGGCAGCGAATTGTCGCTCTCGGCAAGACGCCGCCGGGCCTCCGCGGCCGCCAGGCCCCGCGCCGACGTGCCCAGCCGGCGGCAGCAGGCGCCCGCTTCGAGCGCATGCCAGGCCACCGCGTCGGGCGCGGCCGGCCGGTCGCCGGTTGCTTCAGCGCCGGGTCGTGCAACGGTCGGTCGCGCTGTCGCCCTCGCAGGTGGCGCGCCGGCCGGCGGCTCCGGCGCCACGCTAGCCGGCGGGAGGCCTGCCACGCCCGCCACGGCTTTGCTGACCGCGCCAAGTACCGCGTCGGTCGGCTGGTCGGCCGGCCAGCGGAGGACCAGGGTGCCGGAGGCGGGGGTGACGCGCGCCGCCTCCACCCCTGGGCAGGCGGCAATCTCCTCGGCCAGGGTCGCGGCCAATCCGTTGCAGCCGCGCAGGGCGGGGATTCTCAGGCGTGCCCGGCCCGGGGCGGCGTCATGCAGCAGTTCGATGCGCCAGCGGGCGGCGGAGGTTGGGACCGTGCGGGCCATATCTTCGGGACCACTCGTTCGGCTTCGCCTCTCCTAGTCCAGCCGGGCCGCGTACCACAGCAGGGCCAGCGCCGGGACCATGATCTGGCCGCGCGCCGCCTGCACCAGGGCCAGCAGCACGAGGACCGGCACCAGCGCATCCCGCCCGCGCCCGCCTGCTGTCGGCGGGGTCTCGGGCTCCAGGCGGAACCAGCCCTGCGACTCGGCCAGCGAGCCGATCCGCCGGACCGCGAGATCGTGCCCCTCGACCAGCAGCGAGGCCCCGGCGGGATTCGCCTTGACCCGCGTGATACCGGGGTAGGCGGCCATCTCCCGGCGCACGGCCTCGAACCATTCCGTGTCGCCGCGCATTTCCGGGATGCGGATGCGGCTGCGCCCGGCCATGACGTGAAGAGTCTGGGCCGAGGCGGTCATTTTCCGGCACCCGCCCGGGCCGGCTCCGCCGCCGACCCGGCCGGCCCGGCGGTGCGCTCGACCGTGCCGGCGGGCCCGGCCTGGACCTCCGCGACGAAGTCCTCCAGCACCTCGAGGGTCTCGATGCCCGCCTCACGCGTCTTGTCGCGCAGGATCCCGCCGATGCGCCGCGCCGCGCGCGCGGCGGGCGCCCCCATGCCGCTCACGACGATGAATGTGACCGGGATGGCGACGACGACTGTCGCCCCCACCACGGCGCCCGTGAAGAAGTCCCTGGTTGCCATGCGCCTGCCTCCCGACGGCGTGCGGGCCTAACCCAAGCATAGTCAGGGCGGCGGACATTGCAGATACGGGGAAGGCGCAGCCGGCGTCCCGCCACTCTGCGGGGATGTTGCGCAAGCCGTGTTGCCGATGCGTTACGGCGCGCCGGGCGAACCCGGGGCTACTGGCCGACGCCCAGCTCCAGCTGCAGGAACACCAGGTTCTCGTCGGCCCGTGGCGCCTCGGCCGGCTCTGCCACGGCTACGCGCGCGGGGTCCAGCCCGCCGCTCTCCACGAGGTAGTCCTGCACCGACGCGGCCCGCTCCATGGCCAGCAGCCGGAACTCCTGCGGGTCGATGGCCTGCTGCTCCAGCAGCGCGGCCCGCAGCGCCTCGAGGTACGCGGTCTCGTCCAGCACGGGCTGGTCGCCGCCCTCCGGGATCGCGCTGTGCGCAGCCTGCAGGGCGGCCGGGGCTTCCGGCCCTGCGGCCTCGGCATACATGGCTTCCAGGATCAGCCGCACCGGGTCGCCGTCCTTGCCCGGCCCCTCGCCGGCTTCGAAGCGCGCCGAGATGGCGTCGTCCAGGCGGCGCTCCCGGATGGCGCGGCCGTCGCGCGCCTCGTCGTACGGAGCGCCGACCTGCAGCGCCAGCTCCGGGCGCTGGGCCAGCGCCTCGGCGAGCTTGCCGAGGTCCTCCGCCTCCGGGCCGCGCAGCGCCGCGTCGCCGGCCACGAAGCCGACGAATTCCAGTGCCTCTGCATCCGCATCGCCCCCCAGCAGGGAGCCG
>JASFEC010000029.1:0-14412 GCA_050125045.1 Gammaproteobacteria bacterium
CCAGGCCGCCGTGCGCCGTCAGCCGGGCCCAGTCGCCGTGGTGCCAGACGCCGGGGAAGCGCTCGAAGTAGGCGGCGCGGTACTTGTTGCCGTCGGGGTCGTTCCAGAAACCGACCGGCATGGAGGGGAAGGGCCTCGTGCACACCAGCTCGCCGGGCTCCTCGGTGTGCGCGCGGCCCTCGTCGTCCCAGACTTCCACCGCCATGCCGAGGCCGCGGCACTGCAGCTCGCCGCGGTGCACCGGCAGGACCGGGCAGCCGAGCGCGAAACAGCTGACGATGTCGGTACCGCCGGAAATCGAGGCCAGCTGCACGTCGGGCTTGACGTCGCGATACACAAAATCGAAGGAGGCCGGCATCAGCGGCGAGCCGGTGGAAAGCACCGCGCGCAGCGGCTCGAGCCTGAAGTGCTCGCGCGGCGCGAAGCCGGCCTTTTCCACTGCGGCGAGGTACTTGGCGCTGGTGCCGAAGACGGTGATGCCTTCTTCCTCGGCCATGCGCCACAGGGCCTCGGGGCCGGGATGGAAAGGATTGCCGTCGTAAAGCACCAGTGTGGCGCCCGCCGCCAGCCCGGACACCAGCCAGTTCCACATCATCCAGCCGCAGGTGGTGAAGTAAAAGAGAGTGTCGCCCGGTCCGATGTCGGTGTGCAGCCGGTGCTCCTTGAGATGCTGGAGCAGTGTCCCCCCGGCGCCGTGCACGATGCATTTCGGCACGCCGGTCGTGCCGGAGGAGTAGAGGATGTACAGCGGGTGGTCGAAGGGGAGCTGGGCGAACTCGACTTCGCTCTCGGCCGACAGGAAGTCATGCCAGCGCACTGCATGTGGCAGCGCGTCTGCATCGGGCTCGGCGCCCAGGAACGGCACCAGGACGACCCGCTCGACGCCCTCGAGCTGCTCGAGCACGCCCCGGATGCGCTCGAGCGAGTCGATGCGCTTGCCGTTGTAGCGGTAGCCGTCGGCGGTGAACAGCACCTTGGGGCGGATCTGGCCGAAGCGGTCCAGCACGCCCTGGATGCCGAAGTCCGGCGAGCAGGACGACCAGGTGGCGCCCAGGCTGGCCGCCGCCAGCATGGCGATCACGGCTTCCGGGCAGTTCGGCAGGAAGCCGGCGACGCGGTCGCCCGGCCCGATCCCCAGGGCGCGCAGGGCGCCGGCCAGCCGCGCCGTTTCGCGATAAAGCTCCGCCCGGGTATAGCTGCGCCGGCTACCGTCCTCGCCTCGCCAGATCAGCGCCGGGCGGTCGGGCTCATCCTGTCGCAGCAGGTTCCCGGCAAAGTTGAGCCGCGCGCCCTGGAACCACTGCGCGCCCGGCATCTGGTCGGCGTGCTCCAGCACCACGTCCCAGCGGCGCGAGGCCTGCACCCCGCAGAAGTCCCAGACCGCCGGCCAGAACCGCTCGGGATGATCGATGCTCCACCGCCAGAGCGCGTCGTAGGTCTCCAGCGTCGGGGCCACGCTGCCGCTCACGGCGCGCATGAAGCGGGTCAGTTGCGCCCGCTCGACCTGTCCCGGCGCGGGGCGCCAAAGGACTTCGTCGCTCTGGTCGGGCGCCGCCATGCCGTGCTCAGCCGGCCGCGTCGAGGGCCTTCTCGAGCTCGGGCAGCAGGGTGAAGAGATCGCCCACCAGGCCGAAATCGGCAGCCTCGAAGATCGGCGCGTCACCGTCCTTGTTGATGGCCACGATGCAGCCCGCGTCCTTGATGCCCGTCATGTGCTGGATGGCGCCCGAGATGCCCACGGCGACGTAGAGGTCGGGCGCAATGATCTTGCCGGTCTGGCCGACCTGCATGTCGTTAGGCACATAGCCCGCGTCGACCGCGGCACGGCTCGCGCCCACCGCGGCGCCGAGCTTGTCGGCCAGGCGGAACACGATCTCGAAGTTTTCCGCGCTGCCGACGCCGCGGCCGCCGGAGACGACGCGTGCCGCGCTCTGCAGGTCGGGCCGGTCGCTGCCGCCGGTATCGGCCAGGCCGAGGTAGCGGCTGTGGTTCGGCAGCGGGGCCTCGGCCTGTGCCGCGACGATCGGGGCCTCGCCGGCCTCGCCCACCGCCTGGAAGGAGGCGATGCGGACGGTGGCCAGCACCGGGATACCCTCCGGCACCTTGACCGTGGTGATGACGTTGCCGGCATAGATCGGCCGCTTGAAGGTACGCGCTTCCACGACCTCCATCAGGTCGGACACCTGCGGCACGCCCATGAGCGCGGCCACCCGCGGGAGCACGTCCTTGCCGAAAGTCGTGGAGGGCGCGAGCACGTAGTCGTATCCGCCCTCGTGCTCGGCGGCGAGTTTGGCGATCTGCGGCGCGAGCACCGCGGCCAGCGGCGCGCCGTTCGCCTCGTGGCTGACCGACAGGACGCGCGCCACGCCGTCGAGCTTCGCGGCCGCAGCGCAGGGCGCGTCGGCATCCGGGGCATGGAACACGGCCAGGTGCACGTTGCCCAGCTGGCGCGCGCAGGCGACCGAGCGGGCGATACCGGTGTTCAGGGTCTTGCCGTCGTGGTCGGCGATCAACAGTACTCGGCTCATCACAACACTCCCTTGTCCTTGAGCGCCGTCACCAGCGCTTCGACCGAATCGACCTTCACGCCGCCCTGGCGCTTCGGCGGCGGCTCATGCACGCCGACCTCGAGCTGCGGCGGCAACTCGACGCCGAGCTCGGCGAACGGCCTGATATCCAGCGGCTTGCGCTTGGCCTTCATGATGTCCGGCATCTTCACGAAGCGCGGCTCGTTGAGGCGCAGGTCGACGGTAATCACGGCGGGCAGGTCCACCTCGATGTTCTCGAGGCCGGCATCCACCTCGCGCATGGCCTTCAGCGTTTCCCCGGCCCGCTCCAGCTTCGAGACGAAAGTCGCCTGCGGCCGGTCCCACAGCGCGGCGAGCATCTGGCCGACCTGGTTGGCGTCGTCGTCGATGGCCTGTTTGCCGAGCAGCACGAGGCCCGGCTGCTCGGCCTCCACGACCTTGAGCAGGGCGCGCGCGGCCGCCAGGGGCTGCACCTCCTCATCCGCCTGGTAGAGGACGGCGCGGTCGGCGCCCATCGCCAGGGCGGTGCGCAGCTGCTGCTGCGCGGCTTCGGGCCCGATGGAGACCACGATGACTTCTTCGGCCTCGCCGCGCTCCTTGATGCGCAGCGCTTCTTCGACGGCAATCTCGTCGAAGGGGTTGATGCTCATCTTCACGCCGTCCTTGACGACGCCTGTGCCCTCGCGGTTGACCTGCACGCGGACGTTGTAGTCGATCACGCGCTTGATGCCGACCAGGATCTTCATGGCTTCTCCTTCAGCTGCCTCACCGCGAGCGGCGGGGCGATCATAATGTCTGGTAGTTGGGGCCGCTGCCGCCTTCCGGCGTCACCCAGTTGATGATCTGGTACGGGTCCTTGATGTCGCAGGCCTTGCAGTGCACGCAGTTGGAGGCGTTGATCTGCAGCTGTCGCCCGCCGTCCTCGCCAGTCACCATTTCGTACACGCCCGCCGGGCAGAAGCGGGTGCAGGGATTGCCGTATTCTTCCGCGCAGCGGGTGGCGCAAACCGAGGGGTCGGCGACTCGCAGATGGACCGGCTGGCTCTCCTCGTGCGCGGTGTTGGCGAAATACACGCTGGCCAGGCGGTCGCGTGGCGGCAGGTCGCGCTCGGCCTCCCACCGCGCCGCCACGGCCGCTTCGCCCTCGTGCGCCCGCGCGGCGGCCAGCGATTGCAGGCTGTCCCAGTCGCTGTGGGTCTTCAGCGTCCAGGGCGTGCGGCCGCCCAGTACCGTCTCGAGGGCCGCGTTCGCCATGCCGAACCACAAGCCGCGGTGGAAGCCCGGCCGGATGTTCCGGACCTTGTGCAACTCCCGGCCGGCCGCCGAGGTCCGGAAGGCGGCGTCGTAACCTGCCGGCGACCCGGTGGCAGCCAGGTGGTCCGCCGCCAGCATCCCGGAGCGGATCGCCTGGTGCACGCCCTTGATCTTCGGCACGTTGAGCGTGCCGGCCCCGTCGCCGATCAGCAGCGCGCCGGGCATCTCCATCTTCGGCAGGGCCTGCCAGCCACCCTCGATGATGGTTCGCGCGCCGGCCGAGATGATCTCGCCCCCTTCGAGCAGGGCGCGCATGTCCGGGTGATGCTTGAATTGCTGGAACGCCTCGAAGGGCGAGAAGCGGGGATCGGCATAGTCGAGCCCGACCACGAAGCCCACATAAACGCGGTCCTGGTCCAGGTGATAGAGGAAGCTGCCGCCGTAGGTGCCGTTGTCGAGCGGCCAGCCGACGCTGTGCTGGATCAGGCCGGGCTTGACGCGCCCCTCCGGCAGCTGCCAGAGCTCCTTGAAGCCCAGGCCGTAGGTCTGGGGCGCGGCGTCGTGATCGAGCCGGAAGCGCTCGATGAGTTGCTTGGACAGGCTGCCGCGGCAGCCCTCGGCGAACAGCGTAGCCTGCGCGTGGATGTCGACGCCCGGCGCGAAGTTGTCGCCGGGCCGGCCGTCGGGCGTGCCGTCGGCCTCCACGCCCATGTCGCCGCAGCGCACGCCGATTACACGCGCATTCTCACCTTCGCCTTCGACCAGCGGGTGCCGGCCCGGGAACCCCGGAAACACCTCGACGCCCAGGGCTTCAGCATGTGCGGCGAGCTGCTTGCACAGCTCGCCCAGCGAAATGATGAAGTTGCCGGCGTTGTGCATCTGGGGCGGCGTCGGCAGGCGATAGGAACGCTGCCGGGTGTAGAAGCGGAACTCGTCGCTCCCGGCGGGCACGCAGATTGCCGGGGCACTCTCGCGCCAGGCGGGCATCAGCTCGTCCAGCGGGCCTGGCTCCATGACGCAGCCGGAGAGGATGTGGGCGCCGACCTCGGAGCCCTTCTCCAGCAGGCAGATGTTCGCGTCCGGGAGCTTCTCCTTCAGCCGGATCGCGCAGGCGAGCCCGGCCGGCCCGCCGCCTACGATGGCGAAGTCGTACTCCATGACATCGCGCTCGATGTCCCCGGGGTGTGCGCTCATCGGCAACTCGTCCTGGTGCACGGCTGAACCCCTTATTTTACCCGAGCGGGGCGGCTATTTGGGCTGCATGCGGATGGCGCCGTCGAGCCGGATGGTCTCGGCGTTCAGCATGCTGTTGGTGCAGATGTAGGCCACCAGGTCCGCGAATTCCTCGGGGCGACCCAGCCGGGACGGGAAGGGCACCTGGGCCGCCAGGGACTCCTGGATATGAGCCGGCATGCCTTCCATCATCGGCGTGAGGAAGATGCCCGGGGCGATGGTGTTGACCCGGATGCCCAGGCGCGCGAACTCGCGCGCCAGCGGCAGCGCCATGGCGGCCACGCCGCCCTTGGAGGCGGAATAGGCCGCCTGGCCGATCTGGCCCTCGAAGGCCGCTACCGAGGCAGTGTTCACGATAACGCCGCGCTCGCCTTCGTCGTTGGGGTCGTTCTCCTGCATCCTCGCCGCGGCCGCCTTGGCCAGCAGGAAGGTGCCCACCAGGTTGACCATGATCACCCTGGCGAAATAGTCGCCGGCCATCGGGCCGTCGCGGCCGAGCACGCGGCCGGCGCCGAGGATGCCGGCACAGCTGACCGCGAGGTTGATCCCGCCGAAGGTCTGGGCGGCTGTGTCGATAGCCGCATCGACCTCGCTCTCCTTGCTGACGTCCGTACGGATGAAGAGGGCGTGCTCGCCGAGGGCCGCGGCCGCCTGTTGGCCCTGGTCCTCGTTGACGTCCAGGAGGGCGACCCGGCCGCCCTCGCTGACGATGCGCTGCGCGACGGCGTGGCCGAGGCCTGAAGCGCCGCCGGAGACGACGGCCTTGAGCTGTGACAGTTCCATTCTGCGTTCCTTGGTCTGTGCTTGAGGCAATTGGTCCGCGACGCATCGTGCGTCGCGGGTCGTTCTATGCGCGTTCGCCGGGCTGGTATTCCGGCAGCTGGGCCAGGCGGCTGCTCGGTTCCCGGCCGAGCCGGTCGCAAATCCAGCGGCCGGCCGCAACGAGGCCCGCCAGGTCGACGCCGGTCTCGATGCCGAGACCCTGCAGGAGGTACACCAGGTCCTCGGTCGCCACGTTGCCCGACGCCCCCCTGGCGTAGGGGCAGCCGCCGAGTCCTGCCACCGACGCGTCGACCGTGGCAACGCCGGCCTCGAGGCAGGCAAAGATGTTCGCCAGCGCCTGGCCGCGCGTGTCGTGGAAATGCACCGCCAGGCGCTCCATGCCGGTTTCGCCCGCCACCGCCCACAGCATCCTGCGCGCCGCGACCGGCGTGCCGACGCCGATCGTGTCGCCGAGAGACACCTCGTAGCAGCCGAGCCGGAACAGCGCCTGCGCCACCTCAACGACCTTGTCCTCGGTAACGTGCCCCTCGTAGGGGCAGCCCAGCACGCAGGAGATGTAGCCGCGGATACGCAGCCCGTGCTCGAGGGCGGGCTCGGCCAGCCGGGCGATCCGGTCCAGGCTCTCGGCGATGGAGGCGTTGATGTTCTTGCGGTTGAAGGCCTCGGAGGCCGCGGTGAAGACGGCGATCTCCCCGGCACCGGCCGCGACGGCGCGCTCGAGTCCCTGCGCGTTGGGTACCAGCACGGGGTAGGCGGTGCCGGGTCGCCGCTGGAGGCCACGGAAAACCTCCTCGGCGTCGGCAAGCTGCGGGATCCATCGCGGGCTCACGAAGCTCGTCGCTTCCACGGCGGGCAGGCCGGTCGCCGCCAGCCGCTCGATGAACTCGATCTTCACGGCGGCGGGGACGATCGCAGACTCGTTCTGCAGCCCGTCGCGCGGCCCCACCTCGACGATGCGGACGCTCGTCGGCAGTGACATGTCAGTCCTCCTCCGGGCGGATGTCGACCAGCACGGTCTCGGCTTCCACCGTGTCCCCGGCGGCGCAGAGCACGCGCTCGACCACGCCGCTCACGGGCGCGGCGAGCGTCAGCTCCATCTTCATGCCCTCCATGATCAGGAGCGCCTGGCCGGCCTCGACGCGGTCGCCCGGCGCCACCTTCACGGCCACGATGGTGCCGGGCATGGGCGCCACCGGATGCGTGTCCTGCTCCGCCTGCTCGGTCTCGCTGGCATATAACGGCTCCACGACCAGGTCCCAGCCGTGGTCGCCGAAGCCGACATAGACCCGATCGCCGTCCGCGACGACCAGCGCCTCCTCGTCGAGTCCGCCGCAGTGGATACGCAGGCGGTCGGCACCCAGGTCCTGCATCTCGGCGTCAAGATGGTGCGACCCGGAATGGACGCGCACGGCGTCCGCGCGGATCTCCAGGCGCAGCTCGTGGCGCCGGCCGGCCGCGTCGAGCAGGCGCAGCGGGACACCGCCGGCGCCGCCGGCCCGCCAGCCGTCTCCGGTCGCCCAGGGCGACCAGGGGTCATTCGGCGCCGCCGGTCGGTCGGGCTGCACGGCCAGCCGCCAGGCCGCTGCGGCCAGCGCCGTCAACGGTGGCCTGGGCACGTCCCACAGCACCTGCTCGAGGGCGCGGTCGAGGAAGCCGGTGTCGACCTCGCCCGCTGCGAACAACGGATGCGCCGCCATGGCGCGCAACAGGGGCAGGTTGGTGGCGACGCCGGCCACGGCGGTGTGGGCGAGGGCATGGCGCAGCCGGGCCACGCATTCTTCGCGGTCGATGCCGTGCACCACCAGCTTGGCCAGCATCGGATCGTAATGATGGCTGACCTCGTCGCCCTGTTCGATGCCGGAATCGAGGCGCACGGCCGGGTGGCGGTCGGGCGCCCGGAAACGCCGGATGCGGCCGGTCGATGGCATGAAGTTGGTGGCCGGGTTCTCGGCGTAGAGGCGGGCCTCGATGGCGTGGCCACGACGCGGGATTTCCGCCTCTGCCAGCGGGAGCGGCTCGCCCATGGCCACGCGCAGCTGCCATTCCACGAGGTCGAGCCCGGTCACCATCTCGGTCACGGGATGCTCGACCTGCAGCCGTGTATTCATCTCCATGAACCAGAACTCGCGCTCCGGGCTGACGATGAATTCCACCGTGCCCGCGTTGAGGTACTCGACCGCGCGTGCCGCCTCCACGGCGGCGGCGGCCATGCGCTCGCGGGTCGCTTCGTCCAGCAGGGGCGAGGGGCTTTCCTCGATGACCTTCTGGTAGCGACGCTGGGTCGAGCACTCGCGCTCCCACAGGTGCACGATGTTGCCGAAACGGTCGCCGAAGACCTGGAACTCGATGTGGCGCGGGCGCTCGATGTAACGCTCGAGGATCACGCGATCGTCGCCGAAGGCTTTTTGGGCCTCGCGCCGGGCAGCGCCGAGGGCATCGTCGAACGCCGCCGCGGACGGCACCACGCGCATGCCCTTGCCGCCGCCGCCGGCGGAGGCTTTGATCAGCAGGGGATAGCCGATTCGCTCTGCCTGCTGCTGCAGGATCTCGTCCGACTGCTCCGCGCCGTGGTAGCCCGGCACCACCGGCACGCCGGCATCCTCCATGATCGCCTTCGCCTCACTCTTCGAGCCCATGCGGCGGATGGTCTCGGCCTTGGGGCCGACGAACACGATCCCGGCCTCCGCGCAGTCCCGGGCGAAACCTTCGTTCTCCGACAGGAAGCCGTAGCCGGGGTGGATGGCGTCGACGCCGGCGGCCCGGGCTGCCCGGATGACGCGGGCTCCGTCGAGGTAACTCTCGGCCGGCGCCGCGCCGCCGATCGCCACGGCCGTGTCCGCTTCGCGCACGTGGCGCGCGCGGGCGTCCGCGCTGGAATAGACGGCCACGGTCTCGATCCCCAGGCGACGGCAGGTCCGGATCACCCGGCAGGCGATCTCGCCGCGGTTGGCGACCAGGAGCCGCCGGATGGGCAGGGCGTCCCTCACCCGGTCTCCTTCGCGTCTCCGCCGTGGTGCGCCTCCGCGCGCTCCAGCCAGGCGGGCTTCCGCTTCTCGAGGAAAGCCGCGAGTCCTTCCTGTCCCTCCGCGGATACGCGCAGCTGGGCAATGATCTCGGCCGTGCGGCGCTTCAGGGCGTCGTCGGCCGAGAGCCTGTGTCCCGCGACCGTGGCGACGAGCTGCTTGCTCTCCCGCAGGGCGGCCGGGCCGCCGCGCAGCAGCATCCCCAGCTGGTCTGCCAGCGCCGCGTCGAGCTTGTTCGGCTTGGCGATCTCGTGCACCAGCCCGATCCGCCGGGCCAGCTTGGCGTTCATCGTTTCGGCGCTGAGGAACAGCCGGCGCGCGTGGCGCTCGCCGATGGCGGCGATCACGTACGGGCTGATGACCGCGGGCACCAGCCCGAGCCTGACTTCCGACAGTGCGAAGCGGGCCTCGTTGCTCGCCAGCACGATGTCGCAGCAGGCCAGCAGGCCCACGCCGCCGCCGAAGGCGTGGCCGTTTACGCGCGCCACGGTCGGCAGGGGCATCGAGTTCAGCAGCGCCATCAGGTCGGCGAGGTGCAGGGCGTCCTCGAAGTTCTCCTCCTCGCTGCTGGCCGCCATGGAGCGCATCCAGTTCAGGTCGGCGCCGGCCGAGAAGGAACGCCCGGCCCCGGTCAGGACCACCGCCCGGAGGTCCTTGCGCTCCTTGATGTCCATCAGCAGCTCGGTCAGGCGCAGCACCAGGGCCGCGTCGAAGGCGTTGTGCACTTCCGGCCGGTTGAGGGTCAGGGTCGCGATGCCGCGACGGTCCAGTTCCAGCAAGACGTTGTCTGCCATGAGCCTGCCTCTACATCCTGAAAATGCCGTAGGGCGCCTCGCCCGCGGGCGGAGCATTGCGCGCCGCCGAGAGGGCGAGACTGAGTATCCGGCGCGTGTCCGCCGGGTCGATGACGCCGTCGTCCCACAGCCTCGCTGTCGCGTAATAGGGATGGCCCTGCGTCTCGTAGCGATCCCGAATGCCGGCGCGGAAGGCTTCCTCGTCGGCTTCGGGCCACGACTCGCCGCGCGCCGCCAGTCCGTCGCGCCGCACCGTCGCCAGCACGCTCGCGGCCTGCTCCCCGCCCATGACGGAGATGCGGGCGTTGGGCCAGGTCCACAGGAAGCGCCCGCCATAGGCCCGGCCGCACATGGCGTAGTTGCCGGCACCAAAGGAGCCGCCGACGACGACGGTGAATTTGGGCACGGTCGCGGTGGCGACGGCGTTGACCATCTTGGCGCCGTCCTTGGCGATGCCGGCCTGCTCGTACTTCTTGCCGACCATGAAGCCGGTGATGTTCTGCAGGAACAGCAGCGGGATGCCGCGCCGGTTGCAGAGCTGGATGAAGTGGGCGCCCTTGAGCGCCGACTCGGAGAACAGGATCCCGTTGTTGGCGAGGATGCCCACGGGGTAGCCGTGGATGTGCGCCGTGCCGCAGACCAGCGTTTTCCCGTACAGCGGCTTGAACTCGCTCAGCCGCGAGCCGTCGACGAGCCGCGCGATGATCTCGCGTACTTCGTAGGGATAGCGGGTATCCGGCGGGACGATGCCGTACAGCTCCTCGGCGGGATAGCGCGGGGCCTCCGGCTCGGCCACCGGCCCGTGGTCGTGGCGGCGCCGGTTGAACGCGGCGACCACGTCCCGGGCGATGGCCAGGGCGTGGGCATCGTCGTTGGCCAGGTGGTCGGTAACGCCGGAGATGCGGCTGTGCACCTCCCCGCCGCCCAGTGTCTCGGCATCGACCTCCTCGCCCGTGGCGGCCTTCACCAGCGGCGGGCCGCCGAGGAAGATCGTGCCCTGGTTGCGCACGATCACGGCCTCGTCGCACATGGCGGGCACGTAGGCGCCGCCGGCGGTGCAGGAGCCCATCACCACCGCCAGCTGCGGGATATTCGCCGCGGACAACCGGGCCTGGTTGTAGAAGATCCGGCCGAAGTGGTCGCGGTCTGGGAAGACCTCGTCCTGCAGCGGCAGGAAGGCGCCGCCGGAGTCGACCAGGTAGATGCAGGGGAGGTGATTCTCCAGCGCCACTTCCTGGGCCCGCAGGTGCTTCTTCACCGTCACGGGGAAGTAGGTGCCGCCCTTGACCGTGGCGTCGTTCGCCACGACCACGACCTCCTGGCCCGAGACCCGGCCGACCCCGGTGATGATGCCTGCGCAGGGCGCCGCGCCTTCGTACAGCCCGTGGGCCGCCAGGGGCGACAGCTCGAGGAAGGGACTGCCGGGATCGAGCAGGGCATCGATGCGTTCCCGCGGCAGCAGCTTGCCCCGCTCCGTGTGCCGGGTGCGGGCGCGCTCGCCCCCGCCGAGCGCGGCCCGGGCGGTCTGCTCGCGCAGGTCCCGGATCAGCGCTTCCATGTGGCTCCGGTTGGCGTGGAAGGCCTCGTCATCGGGGCGCAGGCTGCTCTTCAGGGTGGGCATGGCTTTCAGAGCGCCTCGACCGCGATGGCCGTGGCCTCGCCGCCGCCGATGCACAACGAGGCGATGCCGCGCTTCAGGCCCCGCTGGCGCAGGGCATGCACCAGCGTCACCACGATGCGCGCGCCGGTCGCGCCGATGGGGTGGCCCAGGGCGCAGGCCCCGCCGTTGACGTTCACCCTGGCCGGATCCAGTCCCAGCTCCTGGATAGCGGCCATGGTGACCACGGCGAAGGCCTCGTTGATTTCGTACAGGTCGACGTCGTCGGCGCCCCAGCCCAGCCGCTCCATCAGGTCACGCATGGCCGACACCGGCGCGGTGGTGAACCACTCAGGGGCATGGGCGAAGCTGCTGTGGCCGATGATGCGGGCCAGCGGCGTCATGCCGCGCTGTTCCGCCTCTTTCGCCGTGGTCAGGACCAGCGCCGCGGCGCCGTCGGAGATCGAGGATGACGAGGCTGCGGTCACAGTGCCGTCCTTCGCGAAGGCCGGCCGCATCGTCGGGATCTTGTCGATGTCGCAGCGCCCCGGCTCCTCGTCGCCGCTGACCACGGTCTCGCTGCGCCGCGTCTTCACGGTGACGGGAATAATCTCGGCCTCGAACGCGCCGGCGCCCGCCGCCAGCGCCCGGCGCACGCTCTCGATGGAGAAAGCGTCCTGCGCCTCCCGGCTGAAGCCGAACTGCTGCGCGGTGACTTCGGCGAAATGGCCCATCATGTTGCCGTCGTAGGGGTTCTGGAGCCCGTCGTAGAACATGTGGTCCAGCACCTGCTGGTGGCCCATCCGGTAGCCCGCGCGCGCCTTCGGCAGCAGGTAGGGCGCGTTCGTCATCGACTCCATGCCACCGGCCAGCACGATCCTCGCTGACCCGACCCGCAGCAGGTCGTGGCCGATCATCGCCGCCTTCATGCCGGAACCGCATACCTTGTTAATGGTGGTACAGCCCACGCTCTGCGGCAGCCCGGCCGCGAGCGACGCCTGCCGGGCGGGCGCCTGGCCCAGCCCGGCGGGCAGCACGCAGCCGAAAAGGACTTCCGATACCTCGTCCGGCTCGAGGCCGGCGTCCCCCAGGGCCGCCTGCATAGCGGCGGCCGCCAGCTCGGGAGCCGTCACTCCCGACAGGGCGCCCTGGAAGGAGCCGATGGGGGTGCGCCGCGCCGCGGCGATGACGATCGGTGACTGGCTCATGGCGAACTCCCTGGGTCTACTCGGCGCTACCGACGGCCCGGAACACTTCCCGGCCGATCAGCATGCGGCGGATCTCGTTGGTGCCGGCGCCAATCTCGTAGAGCTTGGCGTCGCGCAGCAGCCGGCCGGCAGGGTACTCGTTGATGTAACCGTTGCCGCCCAGGACCTGGATGGCCTCCAGGGCGACTTCGACGGCGGCGCGCGAGGCCTGCAGCAGGCAGGCTGCGGCGTCGAAGCGCGTGGGCTCGCCCCGGTCGAACTGGCCGGCCACCCGGTAGGTGAAGGCGCGGGAAGCCTGCAGCGCGGTGTACATGTCGGCAATCTTGGCCTGCATGATGCCGAAGCTGCCGATCGGCTGGCCGAACTGCCTGCGCTCGTGCAGGTAAGGCAGCGCCGCATCCATGCAGGCCTGCATGATCCCGATGGGGCCGCCGGAGAGCACGAGCCGCTCCGAATCCAGCCCGCGCATCAGGATGTAGGCGCCGCCGTTGACCTCGCCGAGGACGTTCGCCGCCGGGATCTCGCAGTCCTCGAACACGAGCTCGCAGGTGTTGGAGCCGCGCATGCCCAGCTTGTCCAGCTTCTGCGCCGTGCGGAAGCCGGGCATGCCCTTCTCGACCAGGAAGGCGGTGACGCTCTTCGAGCCGAGCGCCGGGTCGGCCGTGCGCATGTAGACCAGCAGCACGGAGGCCTCCGGACCGTTGGTGATCCACATCTTGGAGCCGTTCGCCACCCAGACGTCGCCGCGCCGCTCGGCCCGGCAGCTCATCGAGCCGATGACGTCGGAGCCGGCGCCGGGCTCGGACATGGCCAGCGCGCCGACCCATTCGCCCGAGCACAGCTTCGGCAGGTACTTCTGCCTCTGCGCCTCGGAGCCGTTGAGCCAGATATTGTTGAGGCAGAGGTTGGAATGGGCGCCGTAGGACAGGCCCACCGAAGCCGAGGCGCGCGAGATCTCCTCCATGGCCACGCAGTGCGCGAGGTAGCCGAGCCCGGAGCCGCCGTAATCCTCGCCCACGGTCAGGCCGAGCAAGCCCATCTCACCCAGGGCGGGCCAGAGATCCTGCGGGAACTCGTTGCTGCGATCGATTTCCTCGGCCAGCGGCGCGATCCGCTCCTCAGCGAACCGCCGCACGGAATCGCGCAGCAGGTCCAGGTCCTCGCCAAGCCCGGTGTTGAAGACGTCCATGCCGGCCTCAGCCCATCATCTCGGTGGTGTGGCTGCGGCGGCCGGACAGGCGGTCCTTGAAGCGCTTGGAGTACGGGATTTTCACCTTGGAGATCATGGCGATCCGCTCCTCCGCCAGGCGGTCGGCCGCCTGCCAGTTCGGGATGCCGTCGCGTTCCGCGACCTGGAAGATCCGGCCGATGATGTCGCGGATGCTCGATACCATGCGGTAGGCGCGGTCGCGGTCGTAGCCCTGCAACTCGATGGCCACGTTCATCAGGCCGCCGGCGTTGATGGCGTAATCCGGCGCGTACACGATGCCGCGTTCCTCCAGGGCCGTGCCGTGCTCACTGGTCTCGAGCTGGTTGTTTGCGCTGCCCGCGATGATGTCGAACTTGAGCCGGGGCAGGGTGTTGTCGTTGATGACGCCACCCAGGGCGCAGGGGGAGAAGACGTTGGCGTCCACGTCGTAGACCTGGTCGGTGGGGATGGCCTCGGCGCCGAACTCGTCGACGATCTGCTGGACCCGCTCCTCGTTGATGTCGCAGATGAAGACCTTGGCGCCGGCCTCCGACAGGTACTTGGAAAGGTAAAAGCCCACGCTGCCGGCACCCTGGATGGCGAAGCTCGCCTTGCCCGGGTCGTCGTGGCCGTACTTCTTCTGCAGGCACGCCTTGATGCCCTGCAGGGTGCCGAACGCCGTGAAGGGCGAGGGGTCGCCGCTGCCCCCGTGCACGCGGTGCACGCCCACGACCCGATCGGTCTCCTGGTAGATGTAGTCCATGTCGTTGACCGTGGTGCCCACGTCCTCGGCGGTGATGTAC
>JASFEC010000030.1:0-14103 GCA_050125045.1 Gammaproteobacteria bacterium
GTCCGACCGCGGGCTCGAGCTGCCGCCGGTTGACGAGCGACTGCTTGCGGCCCTCCGGGACGGCCTGCCGGATTGTGCCGGCGTGGCGCTGGGATTCGACCGGCTCGTCATGCTGCTGGCCGGGACCGATGATATCCGCGAGATCCTGGCTTTCGCCTGGCCGGAGGCCTGAGGCCGCGGCGAAGGCGAGAGCGAACAAGGAGCGATCAATGCACGATACGAGCGCACCGGATTACAGCGACAAGGCCGCGTTCTACCGCGAGCTCGCCAGCCAGGCCCGCGCCCTGACCGCGGGCGAGCCCGACCGGGTGGCGAACGCGGCGAACGTGGCGGCGCTGGTGTTCCAGGCCCTGCCACGCATCAACTGGGCGGGCATCTATTTCCTGCGGGGGGAAGAGCTCGTGCTCGGCCCGTTCCAGGGCAAGCCGGCCTGCGTCCGCATCCCGATCGGCAGCGGCGTCTGCGGCACCGCCGTCGCCGAGGCGCGCAGCCAGCACGTGGATGATGTGCATGCTTTTCCCGGCCACATCGCCTGTGACGCGGCTTCCCGCTCGGAGGTTGTGATCCCGCTGCGGGACGCTGCCGGGAACATCATCGGCGTGCTCGACATCGACAGCCCGGAACCGGCCCGTTTCGATGCCGCGGACGTGTCGGGCATCGAGGCGCTGGCTGCCGCCCTCGACTGGTAGCCGGCCGCCGCTTCAGGCAGCCAGCGCCTCGCCAAGGCGGACCCGGCGCTCCGCGCGGATGGCGTCGGCAAAGCGCGGCCCGCCTTCCGGCAGCACCACGATCACGGTCGAGCCGAAGTTGAACCGGCCGAGTTCCTCGCCGCGCGCCAGCCGGACCGAGCCGGGTCCGTCGGCCGGGTAGCGCCAGAAGGCGGCCTGCCGGTCCGGCCCCGGTGCGACCTCGCCGGCCCAGGTCGTGGCGACGGAGCCGACGTTCAGCGCGCCGACCAGGATCATGGCCATGGGCCCGAAGTCCGTCTCGAAGAGGCAGGCCACCCGCTCGTTGCGGGCGAACAGCCGCGGCACCGCGCTGACGGTGGCGCCGTTGACGCTGAACAACGTGCCGGGGAGATAGCGCATTTCAACGAGGCGGCAGTCCGCCGGCGCATGAATGCGGTGATAGTCGAAGGGCGCGAGGTACAGGGTGGCGAACGAGCCGCGGGCCAGCTCTTGCGTCGGCGCGCTGCCGAGCAGGCGGTCGAGCCGGTAGCGGAAGCCCTTGGCCTGCAGCAGGGTGCCGTCGACCAGGTCCCCGCACTGGCTGACCTGGCCGTCGACCGGGCAAGCCAGGATGCCCGGGTCTGCGGGCATGGGCCGGGCCCCGGGAGCCAGTGCCCGGGTGAAGAAAGCATTGAAGGTGGGGTAGGCGAGCGGGTCCGGCTCGGCCGCGTCGCTCATGTCGACCTTGAACAGCGCCATGAAGCCGCGCACCAGCGCCGTGCGCGCCCACGACTGCTCCAGCCGGCCGAGCCAGCCGAGCAGTCGCGAGATCGCGTGCTGGGGCAGCAGGTACTGCAGCCAGGCGAAGATCCGGGCCGTCATCACTCCGCCGGCTGGCCCACCGGCGCCTCGAAGTCGATCCGGGCCCCGTCCGCGAGCAGCAGCGCCAGCTGGATGTCGCCCTCGCTCGGGATGGTCTCGATCGCCTGCATGAGCATCAGGTGCAGCCCGCCGGGCTCGAAGCTCACCGTCTCGCCGGGCGCCACCGTCACGCTGTCCTGGTGGCGCATCCGCGCCATGCCGTCGACCATCACGGTGCCGTGAATCTCGACGGAATTGAACGCCGGGCTCTCGGCGCCGACGATCACCAGGTCCTCGCTGCCGCCGTTGTAGACGTTCAAGTAACCGGCCGTCATGCGGGCTGCCGGCGGCACCTGGCGCACCCAGGCGTCGGACACGACCGGGGCAGTGACCGTTTCGTCCGCGGGGGCAGCGGTTGTTGCCGCGGGCGGGGCCGGGTTGTCCGGAGCGCAGGCTGCGAGCAGGGCCGCGGCCGCAAGGATCATCAATCTCATCGTCACTTCTCCAGTTCGATGATGCGGCGCAGGTCGCCAGCGACGCCGGCCGCGGTGTGCGGGGTCGGGAATACGGCGGCCACCCGTGCCTGGGGGTCAACCAGGAACAGGGAGGCGGTGTGATCGACGGTGTAGCTGTCTTCGCCCGCCGCCGAGTAGGCGTAGGCGGCGCCGAACACCCGGGTCAGCTCGGACAGGTTCTCTGCCGGCACGTGGACGCCGCGGAACTCGGGGTGGAAGAAGGGCACGTACTCCGCCAGGCGCTCCGGCGTGTCGCGCCCGGGGTCAACGGAGACCATCACGACCGCGGGCCGTTCCTCGGGTGGCAGGTCGTCGAGCTGCCGGCGGGCGGCGGCCAGCACCTGGAGCGTGGCCGGGCAGATGTCCGGGCAATGGGTGAAGCCGAAGAACACGACCGTCCAGTGCCCGCGCAGCTGTTCCGGACCGAAGGGCCGGCCGGCCTGGTCGAGGGCCGGCACCGCCGGCACCGGGCGCGGCGTGTTGAGGATGCGGGCCTGCTCCGGCGGCTCCGGCGCGCCGAGGTGGGCGGCGAACCAGGCGCCGGCCACGCCGGCCGCGACGGCAAGCACAATGGCGGCAGTGATAAAGGCGTTTCTGGGCATGGGCGGGATTATCTCACAGCAGGGCGGGCCGGCCGCCCTCCGGCGGGGCTCGGTTATGATGTTCGTCCCGGCCTCCAGGGCCTCGGGACAGGTTGCCGCAGTGAGTTCCAACGACAAGCCACACAAGGGACTGAAGACCGTCACGGACTTCGTCCGCTGGGGAGCGAGCCGCTTCTCCGCGGCCGGTTTGCACTATGGCCATGGTACCGACAATCCGGTGGACGAGGCGCTGGTGCTCGTGCGACATGCGCTGCATCTTGGCCACGACCTGCCCGCCGAGTTCTACGGCGCGCGGCTCACCCCGGCAGAACGCAAGGCGGTGGCGGCACTTTTCGAGCGCCGGATCGAGGAGCGGCTGCCCGCGCCCTATCTCGTGGGCGAGGCCTGGTTCGCGGGGCTGCCGTTCCACGTCGACCCGCGGGTTCTCATCCCGCGCTCGCCTTTCGCTGAGCTCGCGGCTCACGGCTTCCATCCCTGGGTGCGTGAGGATGGCGTGACGCACGTGCTCGACCTGTGCACCGGCAGCGCCTGCATCGCGGTCGCCTGCGCCATGGCTTTTCCGGCGGCCCGGGTCGATGCCGTGGAGCTATCGCCGGGTGCACTCGAGGTGGCGCGCCGCAATGTCGCGCGCCACGGCCTGGAAGATCGTGTCCACCTCCTGGAAGGCGACCTCTGGCAGCCGGCGGCGGGCCGGCGCTACGAGCTCATCGTGAGCAATCCGCCGTACGTGGGCGATGCGGAGATGGCGGGGTTGCCGCCGGAGTACCGGCACGAGCCGGACCTGGCGTTGCGCGCGGCGGACGACGGGCTGGCGATCGTGCGGCGCATTCTCGAGGGGGCCGCCGGGCACCTGTGCGAGGAAGGAGTGCTGGTGGTCGAGGTCGGGAGCTCAGCCGCGGCGGTGATGGAAACCTGGCCGGACCTGCCGTTCACCTGGCTGGAATTCGAGCATGGCGGCAGCGGCGTGTTCCTGCTGACTGCGGAGGAGTTGGGCTGATGTCAGGCAATACCCTGGGGCGCAGTTTCACCGTTACCACCTTCGGCGAGAGCCACGGCCCCGGCCTGGGCTGCATCATCGACGGCTGCCCTCCCGGGCTGGAGCTCGACGAGGAGGATCTGCAGCGGGACGTCGAGCGCCGCCGCAGTGGCAAGTCGCGGCACGTCAGCCAGCGCCGCGAGCCGGACCGCGTCCGCATCATGTCGGGCGTGTACGAGGGCCGCACCACGGGCGCACCCATCGGTCTCGTCGTCGAGAACGTGGATGCCAAGCCCAAGGACTATTCGAAAATCGCCGAGCTTTTCCGCCCCGGGCATGCCGACTACACCTGGGCCTACAAGTACGGTTTCAGGGACCACCGCGGGGGCGGGCGTTCGAGCGCGCGCGAGACGGTCATGCGCGTGGCGGCGGGCGCCGTGGCGCGGAAGTACCTGGCGACCCGACTCGGCATCGACATCCGCGGCTGGCTGGCGCAGCTCGGGCCGATCCGGCTCGAGCCCGTGGCGATCGACACCGTCGACGACAACCCTTTCTTCTGTCCGGATCCCGGGCGCGTGGCGGAACTCGAGCAATACATGGACCGGCTGCGCAAGTCGGGCGACTCCATCGGCGCGCGAATCGACGTCCTCGCGACCGGCGTGCCGCCGGGCCTGGGCGAGCCAGTCTTCGACAAGCTCGACGCCGACATCGCGCACGCGATGATGGGGATCAACGCGGTCAAGGGCGTGGAGATCGGCGACGGCTTCGCCGTGGTCGAGCAGACGGGCACTGAGCATCGCGACGAGATCACGCCGGAGGGCTTTCTGTCCAACCACGCGGGCGGCACGCTGGGCGGGATCTCCTCCGGCCAGGCCATCCGCGTCAGCATGGCGCTGAAGCCGACTTCCAGCCTGCGCCTGCCGGCGCGCACCGTGAACGTCCGCGGCGAGCCGGCCGAGGTCGTCACCACGGGCCGGCACGATCCCTGCGTCGGCCTCCGCGCGACGCCGATCGCGGAGGCGATGCTGGCGCTCGTGCTGATGGACCACGTGCTGCGCCACCGCGGCCAGAATGCGGATGTGACCCCGGGTGCCCCCCTGATACCAGATGCCCCCGGCTGAGGCCGGCGGCGAGCAACGGCGGCGCGCGGAGGCCGGGCTCTATCCGCGCCTGTCAGCGTTCTACCTTTGCTACTTCGGCGCCATCGGCGTGCTGGTGCCGTTCTTCTCGTTCTATCTGCAACACGAGGGATTCAGCGCCGTCGCCATCGGCCAGCTGATGGCCATCCCGATGGCGATGCGCATTCTCGCGCCCGGCTTGTGGGGCTGGGCGGCGGACCAGAGCGGCCGGCGGGACCTGACTCTGCGGGTGGGGGGGCTGCTGGCGACGGGTGGCGCAGCGCTGCTTTGGGGCGCTTCCGGTTACCTGGCGGTGGCTATCGGCCTGGCCGCTTTTGCGCTGCCCTGGAGCGGCCTGCTGCCGCAGTTCGAGGCCACTACCCTCAGCCACCTGGGATCCCGGCCGCAACGCTACGGGCTGGTGCGGCTGTGGGGTTCCGTCGGTTTCATTCTCGCCGTGGTGCTGGGCGGACTGGTGTTTGCCGGTGCCCGGATCGAACTGGTGCCGCTCGGACTGCTGCTCCTGGTCGCCGCCACGACCGTTGCCGTCTGGGCCGTGCCGGCCGCACCCGCTTCGCCGGGCGCGCGCTCGCCGCTGCGGCTGGGGTCGGCCCTGCGGCGGCCCTGGGTGCTGGCATTGCTGCTGGTGTGCGTGCTCCAGCAGGCGGCATTCGGGCCCTACTACGTGTTCTTCACCATCCATCTCGATGCGCTCGGCTACGGCACGGGAGCGGCAGGCGTGTTCTGGGCCTGGGGCGTTGCCGCCGAGGTGGTGATGTTCATCTGCACGCCGCGGCTGATCGAGCGCTACGGTTCGCGGCCGCTGCTCGTGTTCGCGCTTGCCGCCAGCGTGGTGCGCTGGCTGTTGACCGCCTGGGGCGCAGGCTGGCTGCCGGTGCTGCTGTTCGCTCAGACGCTGCACATGGCTGCCTTTGGCTTGTTCCACGCCGTCGCCGTGCTGCTGGTTCACCGCGCCTTCCCGGGCAGGCTGCAAGGCAGGGGGCAGGCGTTGTACAGTGCGCTGGGCTTCGGGGTCGGCGGCGCGCTCGGCAGCCTCGCCAGCGGTTATGCCTGGTCGGCGGGCGGCCCCGTCCTGACCTGGACGGCGGCTGCTGCGCTGTCGGGTCTCGCCACCCTGGTGGCCTGGCGCGGGCTGGCGCGAGACGAGGCGGCCGGCGAACCGGCCGACGATACGGCGGGCATCGACAACATCCGGATGGACGGGACATGAGCAGTCAACAGGGCTTTACGGTGGCGGTGGTCGGCGCGACGGGGCTCGTCGGCGAGGCGATGCTCGCCTGCCTGGAAGAGCGCAAGTTCCCTATCCGGGAGCTGCACCTGCTTGCCAGCGAGCGCTCCGCGGGCACGCGCATCGATTTCGCCAAACAGTCGCATGTCGTGCGCGATCTGGCCTCGTTCGACTTCAAGGGCGTGGATCTCGCGCTGTTCTCTGCCGGCGGCTCGGTCTCGCGGGAGCATGCGCCCCGGGCGGCGGCTGCCGGTGCCGTGGTCATCGACAACACCTCCTGCTTCCGTTACGACGACGATGTGCCGCTGGTCGTGCCGGAAGTGAACCCGCAGGCGCTGGCCGGCGCCCATCAGCGCAACATCATTGCCAACCCGAACTGCTCGACGATCCAGATGGTCGTGGCGCTGAAGCCGATCTACGACGCGGCCGGCATCACCCGCATCAACGTGGCTACCTACCAGTCGGTATCCGGCGCGGGTCGCAGCATGCTGGAGGAACTGGCGCACCAGACCGCGCTGCTCATGAACGGCCGCCCGCTGGAGAAGATGCTCACTCCGCGCCAGCAGGCCTTCAACGTGCTGCCGCAGATCGACGTCTTCGAGGACAACGGCTACACGCGTGAGGAAATGAAGATGTGCTGGGAGACGCGCAAGATCTTCGGTGACCCGGCCATTGGGGTGAATGCGACCGCGGTTCGGGTCCCCGTGTTCTTCGGGCACTCCGAGGCAGTACATTTGGAAACCGTGGACAAGATCACGGCCCGCCAGGCGCGGAATTTGTTAAAGAAGGCTCCGGGGATCACGGTCGTGGACCGTCGCCAGCCCGGGGGGTACCCGACGGCGGCGACCGACGCGAGCGGAGCTGATCCCGTATTCGTGGGGCGTATCCGCGACGATATTTCGCATCCCCGCGGCCTGAGCCTCTGGATAGTGGCGGACAACATACGCAAGGGCGCGGCGCTGAACAGCGTGCAGATTGCTGAAACTTTTGTAAAAAATTACCTGTAAGTCTATATTCCACAAATTATGTGAAACGCGAGTGCGGATGGCGCGCACCGGCCGGGTTCCGGCTGGCGTGGGCCCGCACAGGGTCGAAGCCAGGGAGTGACAATGTCGCGCAAGCTGATTTTTCTTGGGGTGCTCTCTCTCATCCTTGCGCCGGGCGCGGCCTTGTCGCTCGGACTTGGCGAGATTCGCCTGAACTCCTTTCTGAACCAGCCGCTGGATGCCGAGATCGACGTGAGCGTCGCCGCGGCCGGCGAGCTGGACAGCCTCGAGGTGCAGCTGGCCTCGGCGGAGGCTTTCAGCCGCTACGGGCTGGACCGCCCGGCCTATTTCGAGGACCTGTCGTTCCGCGTGGTGCGCAGTGGCCCCGGGGGCGCGGTGCTCGAGGTCACTTCCTCGAGTCCCATCGTCGAGCCGTTCATGACCTTCCTGCTGGAGGCCAAGTGGAGCGGCGGCCGCATCCTGCGCGAGTACACCGTCCTGCTGGATCCCCCGGTCTTCTTGCCGACGCCCGAGCCCGAGGCGGCCCCGGCCCCGGCCGTGGAACCGGCGCGTCCGGCGCCCGCACCCGCGCCCGTTGCCCGGCCGGCGCCCGCACCGGCACCGGTCGCGGCCGCCACGCCTGTGGCTGCCGATTACGGCGACCGGGGCAGCGAATACGGCCCGGTCCAGCGCAATGAGACCCTGTGGGGGATCGCGCAAAAGGTTCGCCCGGATCCGGTGCTGACCACCAACCAGATCATGATCGCCTTGTACGAGGCCAATCCGGAGGCCTTCAACGGCAACATCAATCGGCTGCGGGCCGGCGCCATCCTGCGGGTGCCCAGTCGCGACCAGATGGCCGGCACCTCGGTGCGCCAGGCGAACGCCGAGGTGCGGCGCCAGACAGAGACCTGGGAAGCCCAGACGAGCGCGCCCGCCCCGGCGGCGGACAGCCGTCTCGAGTTGGCCCCGCCAACCGAAAGCGCGCCCCCCGAGCCGGCGCAGCCGGTCACGGAGACCACTCCCGCGGCACCGGCCGCCACGCCCGCTCCGGCGCCGTCCGCGGCGCCTGCCGGGGAGCTGGTGGAGGCTGTCGAGGAACTGCGCACCGAGCTCGCGGAAACGCGCCGGATGATGGAGCTGAAAGACGCCGAGATTGCCGCCCTGCAGGCACGCCTGGCCGAGCTGGAGACCCAGCCCGCGGCCCCGGCGGAGCCGGAGGCGCCTGCGGCCGCACCGCCCGAACCCGCCAGCACCGCCCCGGCCCAGCCGGCACCCCCGCCGAGTTTCGGCGAGCGGATCGTCGGCTGGCTCGGCAGTTTCTGGCTCTGGCTGGTGCTCGCCGTGGTGCTGATCGGCGGCGCGATCCTGGTGTTCATGCGCAAGCGTGGCGAGGAAGAGCGCTCTATCGAGGAAGAGCTCGCCGAGACCGGGACGTGGGGCAACCTCGAGCCGACGGGTGCCCAGCTCGGAGTCGGCGCCGGCGAGGCGGCGGTCGCCAAGGTCACGCCACGACCGGTCGCGCGCGAGGGCGCGATCGAGGTCGAGGAGGCGGAGCGCGAGGCGCCGTCCGCGCCGTCACGGCCCGAGCCGCAGGCCACTGCAGAGCCGGAGCAGCCCGCCTCGGAGGAGGGGGCCGAGGAAGATTACAAGTATCCCTTCGAGGACACCATCGCCAGCGAGACCGGGATCAACCTGGACCAGTCGGATCCCCTTGCCGAGGCCGACTTCCACATGGCCTACGGCCTCTATGACCAGGCCGCGGACATCATCAAGAAGGCGATTCCGCACGAGCCGGATCGCTACGACCTGCGCCGCAAGCTGATCGATATCTGTTTCGTCTGGGGCAATGCCAAGGAATTCCTGGCCCAGGCCCAGGCCATTCGCGATCACGGCGGTGCGGAGGCGGAGGCCGACTGGCCGAAGATCGCCATCATGGGCCGGCAGATCTGCCCCGGCGAGGCGCTGTTCGAGGGCGCCGCAGACGTTCCCGTGGACGTGGATCTCGGCGAGGAAGCTGCAGAGGCCACCGACACGGGTGCGTCCGGCAGCTGGGTGGATTTCGATGTCGGCGCTGCCGAGGAGCAGGCAGAGGCCGGTGGGGAGCTCGAGTCGTTCATCCCCGAGCCCGGCGACACCCAGGAACAGCGTACCCTCGAGCCCGAGGCCGACCAGTCGGCGGAGCTGGATCTCGAGGAACTGGGCATCGACCTCGATATCGGTGAGTCCGGCGAGTACGCCCTCCAGGACCTGGCCGAGCAGGCGCCGGAAGAGGAGTCCGGGGCAGCGGCGGAACAGGAGCCCGAAAAAGCGCCGGAGCCGGAGGCGCCCGCCGAGGACGCGGAGGACGAGGGCACCATGATGATGGACACGTCGTCCCTGACGCGCGGGAGCGAGGATCCGACCCAGCGCAGCGACGGCTTCGAGGTCAGTTCCGACGCGCCGACGGTGTCGGAGACCGCGGGCTTCGAGATCGAGGAAGAGATCGATCACACGCTGCTCGAGCCCGCTCCGGCCGTGGGCGAGGACGAGGAACCGACCGTCCTGGGCGTCGACGCCGAGGTAGAGGAGGCCGAAGAGGCCGAGCAGACGATGATGCGGAAGATCGAGGACATCGGCGGCGAGGAAGTGGCCGCGGCGCCCGAGGACGAGGACCTCGACCTCGACGACCTCACCGCGGTGCTGGAATCCGAGGTCGGCAAGGACCAGGCCGATGAAGAGGATGAGGGGACCCAGGTGGCGCCGGGTTTGACCGGCGGGCCGGGGCCCGGCGAGGAGGCGACCGAGGCGGCCCTGGAAGAGATGGAAGAGGTGGACGAGATCGGCACCAAGCTCGATCTCGCGCGCGCCTACATCGACATGGGCGATCCGGACGGCGCACGCAGCATCCTCGGGGAAGTGGCCGCGGAAGGCGACGAGGCGCAGCAGGAGGAAGCGCGCCAGCTCCTCGAAAGCCTCGACTGATTCATGCCCGACCGGGCTGGCGTCACCACGCCGGATGAGGCTCCGCAGGGGCTTCATCCGGCGTTTCGCATTCTGCTGCTGGTGGCGCTCGCGGCGATGCTGTTCCGCTATTCCCTGGCGGCCGTGGGCCTGGCGCTGGCGTTGCTGCTGCTCGCTGCCGCCGCCGGCGGCCGCGAGGTCCTGCAAGGGGTTTTGCAGGCGGCTCGCCGCATTCGCTGGTTGCTGCTGTCCATCGTCGTGATTTACCTGTGGGTCGCACCCGAGCCGAGCGGCGGTGGCAGCGCCTGGCTGCCGTCCGGGAGCGAGCTGGATTTGGCCCTGCGGCGCAGCGGGGTCCTGCTGGTGCTGGTCGTGGCGGTCGAGCTGCTGCGCCGGCATACCGGGCCGGCCCACCTCGCTGCCGGCCTCGTCTTCCTGCTCCGGCCGCTCGGCTGGGCCGGCGTCGATGTGGAGGTGTTCGCCCGGCGCCTGGCGCTGACCCTGGATGCCGTGCCCCGGACGGCCGAGCGCGTGGCCGCCGCCGCCGCCGGGCGGCGGGCAGGACCGGCGGGCTGGGGGGACGCCGCCGCGATCCTGGTCCGGGACATCGAGCGGGAATCCGCGGGCCTCCCGGCGGCAGCCCGGCTGCCACTGCTGCCCGCGCCCAGCGGACGTGACTGGGCCTGGCTGGTTGCCGGCGTGCTTCTCTGCCTGCTGGCGAGCCGGCTGTGAACAGGCCGGCCCCCGGGCGGCGTCGCATCGTCTTCGGCGTCGAGTACGATGGTTGCGGCCTGCTCGGCTGGCAGTCACAAAAGGACGGCCCGAGTGTGCAGCAGGCGCTTCAGCATGCCCTGTCGCAGGTGGCCGACGAGCCCGTCGAGGTTACCGGCGCGGGGCGCACCGATGCGGGCGTGCATGCCATCCGCCAGGTCGCTCATTTCGACACCCGGGCGCGACGCGCGCCCCGCTCCTGGGTGCTCGGGGCCAACACCTCTTTGCCTCCGGGCATCGCCGTGCAGTGGGCGGCGGAGGCCCCCGATGGCTTCCACGCGCGCTTCTCGGCGATCGCGCGCAGCTACAGCTACCTGATCCTGAGCCAGGATGCGCGCCCGGCGTTGTGGCGCAAGCGGGCCTGGTGGCTGCACCGACCCCTGGACGCCGCCGCGATGCATCGGGCCGGCCAGCTGCTGCTGGGCGAGCACGATTTTTCCGCGTTTCGCGCCGCCGAGTGCCAGTCCCGCACCCCGATGCGCCGGCTGACCCGGCTCCGGGTCGAGCGGCGGGGGGCGTTCATCCGGGTCGACGTCTCGGCCAACGCCTTCCTGCACCACATGGTGCGTAACATTGTCGGCACCCTGGCGGTGGTGGGTCGCGAGGAGGCCCCGGAAGCCTGGGTCGCCGAAGTGCTGGCGGGCCGCGACCGGTGCCAGGGCGGCGCCACTGCGCCGCCCGAGGGGCTCTATCTCGCCCGGGTCGACTACGGCGACCTGCTGGCCCAGCCTGAGCCGGAGCTGCCCGGCCCGCTGGGATGAGCGCTTTCGTTTATCATCGGCCCCAGCGGGCGCTGCCGCGCAGCGCAGCCCGTGCTGCGGCGGCGGAGTTTTCCGGACGGGAGAGCGCATGAGCTGGTTCGACAAGTTGATGCCCTCGCGCATCAAGACCCAGGGCGGGACGCAGGGCCGCAGTCGCTCGGTGCCGGAGGGACTGTGGACCAAGTGCCCGGCCTGCGATGCGGTGCTGTACCGCCCGGAGGTCGAGCGCAGCCTGTTCGTCTGTCCCAAGTGCGATCACCACATGCGCATCGGCGCTCGCGAGCGGCTGCACCTGTTCCTCGACCCCGGCTCCGGGCGGGAACTGGGGCAGTCGTTGCAGCCGGACGACCCGCTGAGGTTCCGCGACAGCAAGCGTTACCGTGACCGCGTCGCGCAGGCGCAAAAGGCTACCGGCGAGCAGGACGCGCTGGTCGCGATGACGGGCACCCTGATGGGCCTGCGGCTGGCCGCCTGCGCGTTCGAGTTCGGCTTCATGGGCGGCTCCATGGGCTCGGTAGTGGGGGAGCGCTTCCGGCGCGCGGCCGACGCTGCCGCCGACGAGCGCATGCCGCTGGTGTGCTTCTCGGCCAGCGGTGGTGCGCGGATGCAGGAAGGCCTGTACTCGCTGATGCAGATGAGCAAGACCGCGGCCGCGCTGGGGCGCCTGTCGGGGCTGGGCCAGCCTTTCGTCTCGGTCATGACCGACCCGACCACGGGGGGCGTCTCCGCAAGCCTCGCGATGCTGGGCGACGTCAACATCGCCGAGCCCAAGGCCCTGATCGGTTTCGCGGGCCCGCGCGTGATCCAGCAGACGGTCGGCGAGACACTGCCGGAAGGCTTCCAGCGCAGCGAGTTCCTGCTGCAGCACGGCGCGCTGGACATGATCCTCGACCGGCGCGAAATGCGCCCGACCCTCGCCCGGCTGCTGTCGATGCTGACCGGGCGTCCCCTCCGGGAAGCTGAACAGGTCTAGCTTGTCCCGTCGCACCCTCGCCGAGTGGCTGGCCTGGCAGGAGCAACTCCACCCGGCGACCATGGAGCTGGGCCTCGAACGGATCCAGACCGTCCTGGCGCGCATGGCGCTGCAGCGGCCTGCCCCGCAGGTCTTCATCGTCGGCGGCACCAACGGCAAGGGGAGCTGTGTCGCGACGCTCGAGGCCCTTGCCATGCGCTCCGGGCGCCGCACCGGGGCCTACACCTCGCCCCACCTGCGGCGCTACAACGAGCGCGTGCGCGTGGACGGCCTCGAGGTCGGCGACGACACGCTGGTCAGCGCCTTCGAGGCCGTCGAAGCCGCTCGCGGCGAGGTCCGGCTCACCTATTTCGAATTCGGCACTGCCGCGGCACTGGAGGTCTTCCGGCGCAGGGACGTAGAGACGGCGGTGCTGGAAGTCGGCCTGGGCGGGCGGCTCGACGCGGTGAATGCCGTCGAGGCGGATGCCGCGGTCGTGACTACCGTTGACCTAGACCACGTGCAATGGCTCGGCCCGGACCGCGAAAGCATCGGCCGCGAGAAGGGCGGCATCTTCCGGTTCGGCAGGCCCGCCGTGATCGGCGACCGCAACCCGCCGGCCTCGCTGCTGGCGGCAGCGGGCCCGGCAGCGCTGAGGCTGGGGACGGACTTCGACTGGAAGGCCGACGGTGACCACTGGCGCTGGCACGACAGGCAGCGCGAGTTCGGCGGCCTGCCCGCGGACCCGCTGCCCGTTTCGGCGCTGCGCGACAATGCGGCCAGCGCCATCGCCGCGTACGCCGCCCTGGACCCCGGGCTCGACGGCCGCCGCGTGGTGGCCGCCATCGGTCAGATCAGGCTGGCCGGTCGCCTGCAGCGGGTGCCGGGCCCGGTCGAGTGGTGGCTCGACGTCGCCCACAATCCTGCCGCGGCCGGCGTACTGGCAGACGCGCTGGCGGGTGAGCCCACGCCCGGCCGGACCTGGTGCGTGCTCGGCATGCTCGACGACAAGGACCCTGCCGCCGTTACGGCGGCCCTGGGGCCACAGGTGGACGGATGGTTCCTCGCCTCGCTGCCAAAGCCGCGCGGCCTGTCGGCGGCGGCGCTGGCGGCACGCCTCGGGGCGGTGCCGGCCGGACCGCCGGCACAGGCGCCATCGGTCGCCGCCGCCTGCGAGATGGCCCGCGCCGCTGCCGAACCCGGGGACCGCGTTGTCGTGTGCGGCTCCTTTCACACCGTGGGACCGGCGCTGGAATGGCTTGAGTTATACTGCAGCCCCCCGACCCTCTAGCGCTGGCCGCCCCACGATCCTCGCATGAACCGGCAGTTGAAGGAGCGCATAGTCGGCGCCACCGTAGTCGTGGCGCTCGGCATCATCTTTATCCCGTGGCTGCTCGACGGTCCGGCCCAGGCGCCGCGTGCCGTGGAGAAGCCGCTCGAGTTGCCGCCTGCCAGCGCTCCCGGGAAGAGCTATGCCATTCCCCTCGACCCGGCGGCCGGCCGACCCGTGCAGATCGGCGAGGCCGAAGCAGCGCCGGAGCCGCAGGCCGCGGGCGCGCCGGAGGGGATGATCCAGCGCCCGGCGCTGGAGGATCCGGTGCCCGTGCCGGCGCGGGAAGAGGAGCAACCGAGCCAGCCGCCGCCGCGGCCCTCGCCGCAACCGAGCCAGCCGACGCCTGCGCCGGCGACAACGATCCCTGC
>JASFEC010000031.1:0-13939 GCA_050125045.1 Gammaproteobacteria bacterium
GACGAGCAAAAGGTCGCCAAGGCGAAGGAAGCGTTCCTCGCCGGGATGACTGCCGACATGGCCACCTACCTCGAGTCCTGCATCCACTGCGGGATGTGCGCGGAGGCCTGCCATTTCTACATCGCCACGGGCGATGCCAAGTACACGCCGATCTTCAAGCTCGAGCCGCTGAAGAAGGTGTACCGGCGCGAGTTGTCGCCGCTGCGGCTGTTCAACCGTGTCACTACCCGCGACATCTCGGTGCAGGACCTGGCGGACTGGAAGGAGCTGGCGTACGACTCCTGCACCCAGTGCGGGCGCTGCAGCCTCCTGTGCCCGATGGGCATCCACATCCAGAGCATGATCCAGGTCGTCCGCAACGGCCTGGCGGCCGCCGGCATGGCGCCCGCCGAGCTGCAGGCGGTCTCGGACGAGCAGAAGGACAAGGGCAGCATCCTCGGCGCCGGCGCCGACAAGCTGCGCGAGGTCGTGGAGCGGGTCCGGGCCAAGGGCATCGATGTGCCGCTGGACAAGGACAAGGCCGACGTGCTGGTCCTCTCCTCGGCGCTTGATTTCCTGAAGGACGAGACCATGCTGGCCGCGACGGCCAAGGTGATGAACAAGCTGGGCGTGAGCTGGACGATCCGCAGCGACGGTTTCGAGTCCGCCAACTTCGGCGCGCTCTCGGGCGATCGCGTGGCCCAGAAGCGCATCAGCAAGCGCGTCATTGACGCCGCCATCGCCTGCGGTGCCAAGAAGATGATCGTGGCCGAGTGCGGTCACGCCTATCCGGTGCTGCGCTGGGAGGCTGCAACGCTCTACGGCAAGGAACTCCCGTTCGAGATCCTGTCGGTCTCCGAGTATCTCGGCCAGGAGCTGAAGGCCGGACGCCTGAAGGTCAAGAAGGCGGGCAACGGCGCGAGCCACGTCACCTTCCACGACCCCTGCAAGCTGGGACGGATGGGCGGCTCGTTCGACGAGGCGCGCGATGTCCTGCGGGCCCTGGGCGTGAAGCTCACCGAGATGGAATCACACGGGCGCACCAACCTCTGCTGCGGCGGCGGTGGCGGCGTGTCGATGCTGAAGAGTGCGCAGCCGCTGCGCCAGAAGGCCTTTGAGCTGAAGCGCGAGGAGGTCGAGCGGACCGGCGCCCCGACGGTGGTCACTGCCTGCAACACCTGCATGCAGAACCTGGAAACGGGCAAGGCCTGGCTGAACTGGGACAAGGACATCGTGAACCTCGTCCAGCTCGTCAGCGACAACCTCGCTTGAGCCCGGCACGCCGGTAGCGAACGACTTACAAGGATCGGGGTATTAAATTATGAGTAACAGAGTCGTCGTCGACCCGATCACCCGCATCGAGGGACACCTCCGCGTCGAGGTGCAGATGCAGGGCGATCGAATCCAGCAGGCGTACTCCTCGGGCACGATGGTGCGCGGTATCGAGATCATCATGCGCGGGCGTGACCCCCGCGATGCCTGGGCCTTTGTCCAGCGTATCTGCGGCGTGTGCACGCTGGTGCACGGTGTGGCCTCCATTCGCGCCGTCGAGGACGCGCTGAAGTACGAAATCCCGCCGAACGCACAGCTGATCCGGAACCTGATGATCGGCGCCCAATACGTTCACGACCATGTCATGCACTTCTATCACCTGCATGCCCTGGACTGGGTGGACGTTGTATCAGCGCTGAGCGCGGACCCGGCGGAGACCGCGGCGCTGGCGAAGGCGGTCTCGCCGAGCTGGCCGAAGTCCTCCGAGGGGTATTTCCGCGACGTGAAGAAGAAGCTGCAGACCTTCGTCGAAGGCGGGCAGCTGGGTATCTTCGCCAACGCCTACTGGGGACACCCGGCCTACAAGCTGCCGCCGGCAGCGAACCTGATGGCCGTGGCGCACTACCTGGAGGCCCTGGCCTGGCAGCGGGAAGTGGTGAAGCTGCATGCCGTCTTCGGCGGCAAGAACCCGCACCCGAACTTCCTGGTGGGCGGCGTGCCGTGCCCGATCGACCTGAACAGCGACTCGGCGATCAACGCCGAGCGGCTGCAGATCGTGCAGGAATCCATCAACCAGATGAAGACTTTCGTCGACCAGGTCTATCTGCCCGACACGCTCGCGATCGCCGGTTTCTACAAGGACTGGGGCGCCCGCGGCGAAGGCCTGGGTAACTTCATGTCGTTCGGCGATTTCCCGTCGAAGACCATGGATGACGTCGACAGCTTCATGTTCCCGCGGGGAGCGGTCCTCAACCGCAACCTGAACGCGCTGGAGGAGATCGACTTCTCGGATCCCGACGGGGTTCAGGAGTTCGCGTCGCACTCGTGGTACGACTACTCCGGCGGCCGCGAGCAGGGCCTGCATCCCTGGGACGGCGAGACCAAGTTCGACTACGAGGGCCGTGGCGGCCCGCAGCCGCCGTACAAGCAGCTGAACGTCGAAGACGGCTACAGCTGGCTGAAGTCGCCCCGCTGGAAAGGCAACTCGATGGAAGTCGGACCGCTGGCCCGCGTCCTGACCAAGTACGCGGCGGGCCACGAGGAAACGCAGGAACTGGTGGGTTACACCCTTCGCACCCTGGACGTGCCGGTGGACGCGCTGTTCTCGACCCTCGGCCGCACTGCGGCCCGGACACTCGAGTCCAAGTTGGTGGCCGATGCCATGCAGGGCTGGATGGACCAGTTGCTCGCCAACATCCGTGGCGGCGATACCAAGACCTTCAACGAGGTCCCGTGGGATCCGTCGAGCTGGCCGAGCGTGGCGAAGGGCGTGGGGGCGCATGAGGCGCCACGCGGTGCCTTGTCGCACTGGATCGTTATCAAGGACGGCCTGATCGACAACTACCAGTGCGTGGTGCCGAGCACCTGGAATGCGGGTCCGCGCGATCCAAAGGGTGTCCCCGGTGCCTACGAGGCCGCGCTGCAGGACAATCACCAGCTGTACGATTCGGAGCAGCCGGTCGAGATCCTGCGCACCATCCACAGCTTCGATCCCTGCCTGGCCTGCGCCGTCCACGTGGCGGACGAGGACGGGAAGGAGCTCATCCAGGTGAAGGCGGTCTGAGGCCTGCCTGAAGAAGCTGCGCGGGCTGCCGCGCGCAGGGAAAGCCCGGCTCCGGCCGGGCTTTCTCGTTTCGGGAGAGTGGTATGCTGCAGCGCTGTGAGCCGTAGCATTCGAGTGCGCCGTGGACGCCTGGTACAGGCCTGAAGAAATCGCCCGCTGGCTGAACCTCGCCTGGTCGTGGGTGCAGGCGGAAGTGCTGGTGCTGCCGAACCTGCTGCAGCTGCTCGCCGTGGTCGGTGCGCTGGGCGTGTCGGCAGTATTGGCGCCCCGCTTGCGCAAGTTCCTGGAACGCGTGGCGCCAGACGGGCGCGGAAAACGCCTGCTGGGTGTCGCCAGCCCCCTTCTGCTGCCGTTGCTCTGGCTCCTGTTGGTGGGGATTTCCTGGCAGGTGGCCGTGCTGCAGGAATGGCCCGCACGAATACTCGAGATTTCCGGCAGCCTCCTGAGCGCCTGGGTCGTGATCAACCTGGCCTCGACCTTCATTCGCAACCCCGTGTGGTCGCGGGCGGTGGCCATCACGGCGTGGAGCATTGCCGCGCTGAGCATCCTGCGGCTGCTGGACCCCACCGTGGCGCTGCTGGACAGTGTGGCGATCCAGCTCGGGGCCGTGCGGATCTCGCTGCTGACGGTCACCAAGTCGGTGTTCGCCCTCGCGATCCTCCTGTGGCTGGCCACGGCGCTGTCGGAGTTGCTCGAGGCGCGCCTCAAGCACAGCCCCAACCTGACCCCGTCCGTCCAGGTCCTGTTCGGCAAGTTGCTGAAATTCAGCCTCATCACGCTGGCCGTGCTGGCGGCGATCGCCACCACCGGCATCGACCTGACAGCGCTGGCCGTGTTCGGCGGCGCGCTCGGCGTCGGCATCGGGCTGGGCTTGCAGCGGGTGGTGGCCAACCTGGTGTCGGGGCTGATCCTGCTGCTGGACAAGTCCATCAAGCCCGGCGACGTGGTCGCGGTCGCCGGCACCTACGGCTGGGTCAATACGCTGGGCGGGCGCTATGTGTCCGTGATCACGCGGGACGGCATCGAGCACCTGATCCCGAATGAAGAGTTCATCGCCACCCGGGTGGAGAACTGGACCCATTCGGACACCAAGATCCGGGTCAAGATACCGATCGGGGTTCATTACAAGTCGGACGTGGAGCGTGCAATCGAGCTGTGCGAGGCGTGTGCGGCTGAGATCCCCCGGGTGATCGGCAACCCGCGCCCGGTCTGCCAGCTGCGCAACTTCGGCGATAATGCCGTCGAACTCGAGCTCAGGATCTGGATCGCGGACCCGATGAACGGCGTCAACAACGTGCGCAGCGAAACGCTGCGCCGCATCTGGCGCGCCTTCCACGAGGAAGGCATCGAGATTCCCTATCCGCAACGGGACCTGCATCTCGCAAGCGCAGTGCCGCTCGAGGTCAGGATGGCCGGGAACGAGGAGCAAGCGGAATGAGCGAACGCAGGGGGCTCGGGCCGGGCGCCTTCGAGCCACCGCCGCCGGGGAAGGCGTATGAGCCCTACGTGCCTGCCGCTGCCGGCCTGGCCGAGTTCACGCTCAAGGCCATCGGGCTGGGGATTCTGTTCGGCATCGTGTTCGGCGCGGCGAATGCGTATCTCGGCCTGCGTGCCGGGCTGACGATCAGCACGTCGATCCCGGTGGCGGTAATGACGGTGGCGGTTTTCAAAGCGCTCGAGGCCGCGGGCCGCAAGGGCACGCTCCTCGAAGCGAACCTTTCCCAGACCGTCGGCTCCGCCTCCAGCTCGCTGGCGAGCGGCATCATCTTCACGCTGCCCGCGTTGTTTCTCTGGGGGCTGTCCCCGAGCCTGCTGCAGATGACGATGCTCGCCATGTGCGGTGGACTGCTCGGCATCCTTTTCATGGTGCCGCTGCGCCAGTTCCTCATCCACCGCGAGCACGGCAAGCTGCCCTACCCGGAGGGCACCGCCTGCGCCGAGGTTCTCGTGGCCAACGAGACCGGCGGCGGCAACGCGCGCTTCGTGTTCATCGGGCTGGCCGCCGGCGCGGCCTTCAAGGCGCTCACCTCCTGGGCCCGCGCCATCCCGGATTCGCTGCACGCGGCCCTGCCATGGCCGCGCAAGGCCGAGCTCGGCATGGACCTTTCGCCGGCCCTGTTCGGCGTCGGCTACATTCTCGGCCCCCGGATCGCGGCAGTTATGGTCGGCGGCGGCCTGTTGTCATGGCTGGTGATCATCCCGCTGCTCGACTGGTGGGGCAGCGGCCGCACCCTGCCGCTGTATCCGGAGACGGCGCTGCTCATGACAGACATGAGCCCGTCGCAGCTGTGGACCCGGTACGTCCGCTACATCGGCGCCGGCGCCGTGGCCGCAGCCGGCATCATCACGCTCGTGCGGAGCCTGCCGGTTATGCTGGACAGCTTCCGCATCGGCTTCGGCCAGCTGCGGCAGCGGGGCGACGCGGCGCCTGTGGCGGTGCCCCGCACCGCGCGCGACCTGCCGCTGCGCTTCGTCGGCATCGGCGTCGTGCTCATCGTTGCCACACTCGCCATCGTTCCGGTGGCCTTCGGCGACGTGGGCGGCGTCGGCCTGCGGCTGGTGGCGGCCGTGTGCGTGGCGGTCTTCGCCTTCTTCTTCGTCACCGTGGCCTCGCGCATCGTCGGGCTGGTCGGCGTGACGAGCAACCCCACCAGCGGCATGACCATCGCCGCCCTGCTCGGCACGGCGGGCATCTTTCTCGCCTTCGGCTGGACCGATCTCAGCGGCAAGGCCGCTGCCATCACCGTGGGCTGCGTGGTGGCGATCGCGGCCTCCATCTCCGGCGACACCTCACAGGACCTGAAGACGGGTTACTTGCTGGGCGCGACGCCACGCCACCAGCAGGTGGGTGAGCTGGTCGGCGTGCTGACCTCGGCGGTCTTCGTCTGCCTGGCGGTGCTGCTGCTGGCTGAGACCTTCGGCTTCGGCAGCACCGAGCTGCCGGCGCCGCAGGCGACCCTGATGAAGCTCGTTATCGACGGCGTCCTGGACCAGTCCCTGCCGTGGGGCCTGGTCGCCGTGGGCGTGGGTATCGCCGTCGCGTGTGAGCTGCTCAAGATTCCGTCGCTGCCCTTCGCCGTCGGCGTCTACCTTCCGGTCTCGACCATGACGCCGATCTTCCTCGGTGGGCTTGTCCGGTGGTGGGCGGAGCGGACGGCGGGTTCCGCCGACGCGGCAGTGGAGCGACGCGAACGCGGGATCCTCCTCGGCAGCGGCTTCGTCGGAGGCGAGGGTTTGCTGGGCGTGGGGATTGCCGGAGCGGCGTTTGTCCTCGGCCGGCGGCCGCTGGGGCTCGGCACTGACTGGCTCGGCGGCGAACTGGCCGCCACACTCGTCGGGCTCACGGCGTTTGTCGCCTTCGCGGCCTGGTTCGTCCTGCAGGTGCGCCGTGGCGCGCGCTGAGCGCCCGGGGAGCCGAGCCCGCTCGATGATCCGCAGGATCCTGTGGTTGCTGTTGCTGGCCTGCGGCTGGGCGCAGCCCTTGCTGGCGCAGCCGGACCCGGTCGAGGTCGGCGAGTTGCTGCGGCGAGCCGCCGAGCAGATGCGGAGCACGGGCCGCATGGAGGTGGCCGGGCAGCCACTGTGGTCGGCCGACACCTTGCCGCAACTCTATGAGCAACGCGGGTTCTCGCTGCTGTGGACGGCGCCGGCCAACCGCGAGGCCATGCTCGGCGAGATCGCGGCCATGAGCGGCGAGGGCCTGGAGCCGGCGGACTACCATTTCGACGTGTTGCGTCGACTCCAGGCGGAGCGGGTCCAGGCGGCGGCGGACGCCCGGCTGGCGGTGGCTTCGGACCTGCTGTTCAGCGATGCGCTGATTCGTCTCGCGGCGCACCTGGTGCATGGCAAGCTCGACCCGGTGACACTGGTACCCCGCTGGGACGTGGACGGCACCCTGCGCGGGGAACCCCCCGCGACCGTCCTGGCGCGGATCGCGACCGGCAATGCGCTGGCTATCCAGCTCGGCGAGCTGCGGCCGGTGCAGCCCCTGTACGGTCGGCTCAAATCCGCCCTGGCTCGTTTCCGCCTGGCCGCGGAGCAGGGCGGGTGGCCGGAGATCGGGCCCGGCGGTGTTCTCCAGGAAGGCATGGAAGATCCGCGGGTACCGCTGCTGCGCCGCCGCCTGGCGGAGACCGGGGACTTCGTGGGCGTTGTCGTGGATTCCCCGCGCTTCGAGCCTGCGCTGGCGGCGGCGCTGCGCAGCTACCAGGCCCGGCGGGGGCTCGAGCCGGACGGGGTTTTCGGGCCCGCGTCGCGGCGCGCCCTGAATGTGCCGGCGGCTGCGCTGGTGGACGAGCTTCGGGTCAACCTGGAGCGGGCCCGCTGGCTTCTCGGGGACGTGCGAGGGCGTTTCCTGCTGCTCGATCCGGCCGGCCGGCGCGTGGTGTTGATGGACAACAGCGAGGCCTCGGTGACGCTCGATGCCGCTTTTGCTTCAGGCACCCGCGACATCCCGCCGCTCAGGGGCGAGCTGCGGTATTTCGTCGTTAACCCGGACTGGATCCTGCCGCCGGGACTCGTGCGCGCCCAGGTGGCTCCGCTGGCGCGGCGGGCGCCCGCGCGGCTGGAAGCGTCGGGACTCCGGATCCTGTCTCGTGACGGCACGCCGCGGGCGCCGGCAAGCGTGAACTGGGACGATCCGGCCGACGTGATCGTCCAGCAGCTCCCTGGCCCCGGCAGCTTCCTGGGTGCCTTCAGGTTCCCGACCGGATCCGGGCAGGGCATTTTCCTGCACGGCGCTCCGGCCGAGCCGGCGCGGGGGATCGCGGGCTCGGTCCGGCTCGAGGATCCCGGCGCGCTGGCCGCCGGGCTGGCTTCACCCGGGGCGGCCTGGGATGCGGCGGCGGTGAGCGCTGCGCTGGCGGCCGGAGGGCCGCAGACCTTCGTCCTGCCTCGGCCGGTGCCGGTCCTGTACGCGCCCTGGACCGCCTGGGTGGACCGCGACGGGGGACTCCACCTACGCACCGGCCACGAGGAGCGCGACGCGGCCATCGCGGCCGGGCTCGCGCGTGGCGCACAGCGGGAATGACCTGGCAGGCAATGCCTGATAGTCCGGCTTGCGCTTGCGCGGGGCGGGCAGCCGCGCATAATCAGGGTCCCGCCCCGAAACAATGAGCCCGATGGAGCAGCTTTCCGGCCTCGATGCGGCCTTCGTCTACCTGGACGCGCGCAACGCCCCGATGCATGTGGGCGGCCTGCATGTCTATCAGCCATCCGAGGGCCAGTTCGGCTTCGATGAGTTCCGCGAGCACATCGCTGCCTGCATCGATCGCTCGCCGATTTTTCGCCGCCGCCTGCAGCAGGTTCCGCTGCGGCTGGGACGTCCCTTCTGGATCGATGACCCGAACTTCGACCTGGATCTCCACCTGCAGCATTCCGCGCTGCCGCCGCCCGGCGACTGGGAGGCCCTGCGGGACCTGGCAGCGCGCATGTTCTCAAGGCCGCTCGATCCCGAGCGGCCGCTGTGGCATCTGACTTTCGTCTCCGAACTCGACAACTGCAAGCGCTTTCCGAACGGCAGTTTTGCCGTGATCTCGCGCGTGCACCATGCGGCGGCGGACGGCCTCGGCACGCTCGACATGTTTAACGCGGTCTGGAGCCACGAGCCTCGCCGGATCAAGCCGCGCCGCCACCGGTCCCGGCCTCGCCGCACCCGGGCGCCGGGATCGCTGGAGCTGCTGCAGCAGAGTTTCGCGGGTGTGTTCCGCGAGCCGGGCGAGGCCTTCGGATGGGCTGCCAAGCTGCTGCGCGGCGGCCTCGGCGTGGGGCGGGAGTTCGTGGCGCGCGAGCACCATGCCCCGCCGGTGCTGTTCCGGGCCCCGCGCAGTCCGTTCAATGTCCCGATCAGCTCGCGCCGCGGTTTCGACGCCGCCAACCTGTCCCTGGACGAAGTCCGGGCGATCCGCGCGGCCGTGCCCGGCGCCACAGTGAACGATGTGGTGCTCGCCGTCTGCAGCGGGGGCCTGCAGCGCTACCTGCGCGACTACGGCAATCTCCCGGAGCAGGACCTCGTCGCGATGGCGCCGATCTCGATCCGGCACGAGGTGCACGAGGGCGGCAATCGCGTCTCGGCCATGCTCGTGCCCCTGGAGGTCAAGGCCGGCGACCCGGTCGAGCGACTGCGGCAGATCCACGAGCACGCCGTGGACAGCAAGGCCTATACCGAGGCCATCGGCGCCGCCACGCTTGCCGACACCTCGCGCTTCGTGCCGTACTCCCTGGCCACGGCCGCGGCCGGGCTGTATTCCGGGCTGCACCTGGCGCGGTACCACCGGCCGCCGTTCAACCTGGTCATCACCAATGTGCCCGGTCCCCGCGAGCCGCTGTACCTCGGCACGGCGAAGCTGCTCGAGGGCTACGGCACCGCGCCGGTGCTGGACGGGCTGGGCCTGATCCTGGTCGTGACCAGCTATCTCGACACCCTGACCATCAGTGCCACCGCAGCGCATGAGGCCGTGCCGGATCCCCATCGGCTGGTCGCGGATATCGAGGCGAGCTTTGCGGAATTGCTGGCTGCGGTGAGCCCGCCCGCGCGGCGCCGGTCGAAGTCGCCCCGGCGTAAAAAAGCGGTCGGCGCCGGGCGGGCGTCTGCCGGGTCACGGAGGAAGCGGGCAGATGTCGCAAGCTGAGGAACGCATCGGGCCCCCGGCGCTGCTCTGGCAGTTCCTCGAGGGCAGGGCCATGCTGGAGCTCGGTGCGATGGCCTGGCTCTATCCCCTGCTGCGGCAGGCCCCGAGGGGGGACGGCCATCCCGTGCTGGTGATCCCGGGTTTTCTCGCCAGCGGCAGCTCCACCTTCCCGCTGCGGCATTTCCTCAAGACGCTGGGATACGCCGCGCATCGCTGGAAGCAGGGCCGCAACCTCGGTGGCGTGGGGGAGACCGAGGAGCGGCTGGTAGGCCGCCTGAAGGAGCTCAGGGAGCGGTACGGGCGCAAGGTCAGCGTCATCGGCTGGAGCCTCGGCGGGATGTATGCCCGGGAGCTTGCCTGGATAGCGCCCGACCACGTGCGGCAGGTGATCACGATGGGCTCGCCGTTCCGCAACCACACCGGCACCGCCGTGGCATTCCTTTACGAGGACGTCAGCGGCCAGAGCGAGGCGCAAATGGATCCGCGGTTGCTGGCGCGGCTGTCGCAGCCGCCGCCGGTGCCGGCGACGTCCATCTACACCCGCACTGACGGCGTGGTGCATTGGCGCTGCTCGCTGGAGCATCCGTCTCCCACGACCGAGAATATCCGGGTGCCGGGCAGCCACTGCGGGCTGGGTCACAACCCGCTGGCGCTTTGGGCGATCGCCGATCGGCTGGCACAGCCCGAAGGCGACTGGCAGCCCTTCCGGCGGGCGTCCCTGCGCCGTTTCGCCTACCCGCGGCCCGACCCGGGCGAGTAGCGGCTCCCTGCGATCACGGTCTTTCTGGCGTAGACTCTCGCGCTGTCGCAACGACGGAGTGCGAGCCGCGTGAAAGAACTCGTCGACGCTGCCAACAATCTCGTGTGGGGGTCGCTGCTGATCTGGCTGCTGCTGGGTGCCGGCGTCCTGTTCACCGTCATGTCGGGCTTCATCCAGCTGCGGCACTTCGCCCACACCTTCGGCGTCATGAAGCGCAGCTTCCGCCGCGAGCACGGCGGCATCTCCTCCTTCGAGGCGTACTGCACCAGCCTGGGCGCCCGCGTCGGCACCGGCAACCTGGCCGGTGTGGCCGTGGCGCTGGAGCTGGGCGGCCCCGGGGCCGTGTTCTGGATGTGGGTGACGGCCATGCTCGGCATGGCGACCAGTTTCTTCGAGTCCACGCTGGCGCAGCTGTTCAAGGTGCCGAACGGCGACGGCAGTTACCGCGGCGGTCCTGCCTTCTACATGCAGTACGGCCTTGGCAAGCGCTGGATGGGCGTGCTGTTCTCGGTTTTCCTGATCATGGCCTACCCGATCGCCTTCAACGGCGTGCAGTCGAACACCATGGCGGCGGCGGTCGCGGAGGTCACCGGCATCGGCACCGCGTGGACGGGCGTCCTGACGGCCTTCCTGGTCGGTCTCGTCGTCTTCGGCGGCATTCGCCGGATCTCCCGGGTGGCGGAGATCGTCGTGCCTTTCATGGCCCTGGCCTACCTCGCCATGGCCCTGTGGCTGGTGGCCACCCATGCGGGTCAGCTGCCGGGGGTGTTCCGGCTGGTGATCGAGAGCGCCTTCGGGATCGGCGAGGCCGCCGGCGGCGTGCTGGGCTACGGCATCGCGCAGGCTCTGATGAACGGCGTGCGCCGGGGCCTCTTCTCCAACGAGGCGGGTTCCGGGAGCGCGCCCATTGCGGCGGCGACGGCCGATGTGCGGCATCCCGCCAGCCAGGGCTATGTGCAGATGCTCGGCGTGTTCACCGATACCATCGTCATCTGCACCTGCACGGCGGCGATCATCCTCCTGTCTGGCCAGTTCGAGGCGGGCGCCGGGGTGACGGGCATGGCGCTGACCCAGGGCGCGATGAGCGCGCTGGTGGGGGACTGGGGGGCGGGCTTCATGACTGTTGCGCTGCTGTTCTTCGCCTTCACCTCGATCATGGCGAACACCTACTACGGCGAGACCAGCCTGGCCTTCATTCGCAGCGATGCGCGCCTCGTCACCATCTACCGGTGCATCGTGCTGCTGGGTATCTTCGCGGGCTCCCAGCTGGACCTGCCCCTGGTCTGGGCCATCGCCGACCTGTCGATGGGCTTCATGACCATCGTCAACCTGGTCGCCGTGCTGCTGCTCGCCGGCCTGGTCATCAAGGTGATGCGCGACTATAACGACCAACTGGCGTTCCACGTCGAGCCCGTGTTTGACGTGTCGCGGCACCCGGAGATTCAGCGGCGCCTGCCGGGCGGCGGCTGGTAACAGCGTCAGCGGATGAATCGCCTGGTCCGGATGCTCGACTCGCCGCGTGCGGCACGCGCGCTGTTCAACGCCTATCCGCCGTACCTCATGACCGGTATCGTCGTGCGCGAGATCACGCCCGACTGGCGGCGCGTACGGGTGGACATGGGCCTGCATTGGTACAACCGCAATTACTTCGGCACGCACTTCGGCGCCAGCCTGTACGGCATGACCGATCCCTTCTACGCCATCATGCTGTTCCGCAATCTCGGTCCCGAGTACGTCGTGTGGGACCAGGGGGCCGTGGTCGACTTCGTGCGTCCCGGAAAGGGCCGGGTCAGCACGGAGTTCGAGCTCGACGAGGCCATGCTCGACGAGGTGCGCGCCGCCACCCGCGACGGCCAGGCCTGCCGGCCGGAGTGGCCCGTGGAGGTTCGCGATGCCGCGGGCGAAGTCGTCGCCCGGGTCATGAAGCGGCTGTACGTGCGCCGCAAGCCGACCGGGCAGCGGCCCGCCGACTGAATCGGTCCGCGCTGCCGGCGCGATGTACACTGCAGGGCATGTGCAGGAGCAGGGTTGCCAGGATGGCCGGGCGAAACCGATGGTTGGCAATGGGCCTGGTGCTGGTCCTGGCCGGCGGCTGCCGCCCCAGCGACGATGCAGTGGATCCAGGCGACGCCGCGCAATTCGAGGAGTCGCTGGCGGGACTCGAGAGTCTCGCCCGGGACTTCCCGCCCGTCGCCGATCACCCGCTGGGCTGGCCCGGGGACCACGCCCCGCACCCCGGGCACTTCACCGAGTCGTGGCTGGTTGCCGGCCTGCTGCACGACGAGGCCGGCGGGCGCCACGGCTTCCAACTGCTGCTCCAGCGCGTTGCGCTCCAGGCGGCCGCGCCCGAGCGTCCGTCGGCATGGGCGGCTGGCACCGCCTGGTACGGCCGCTTCGTCCTGGAGCGGCCGGGCTCGCCTCAGCGGGCGGTGGAACGGCTCAGCCGCGGGGCGCTGGACCTGGCGGGCTCATCGGAACAGCCGGTGGCGGTCTGGCTCGAAGACTGGCGGGTCGAGTTGCAGCCCGATACTCGCATGCTGACGGTGCGGGCCCGGGATGAAACCGGTGGCGTCGAATTACGCCTGGCGCTGCCGCCGGAGCCGCCCGCACCGCTGGCCGCGGAGGCGCGGCGCGGCTACTGGTGGCCGGGCCTCGAGGGCATCGGTTCCCTCCGGCACGGCGAGACCGAGACCGAGGTGCGCGGCACGGCGCTGCTGGAGCGCTGGTGGGGCAGGGCGCCGCCGGCGGGCAGCGGCCAGCTGGCGCTGGCCCGCCTGTGGCTGCTCGATACGAAGGGTGCGGCGGTCCGCTGTGAGCAGCTGCGGCGGCGCGGCGGCGGGGGCACCCCGCTCGGCGGGTGCACGGAGTTTCCTTCCGGCCGCGAGCTGGCCGTGGTGCCGGAGCCGCTGGGCAATCAGCTCGTGGAGGGTATGGCGCCGCTGCGCTGGCGGCTGGACTGGCCGCGGGGTGGCGGCGAAAGCGCCTGGGAACCGCTGTCGGCCCCCGTCCAGCCGGGTCCGGAATGGACGGGCTTGCTGGCAACGGGCGCGCCGGGAGAGGCTGCCGGGCGCTGGGGCCTGCTGGCGCTGAGCAATTTTGCGACGCCGTGAGCCCGCAGGCAGGAGGAGCAAGCGCAGCATGAAATACTCCATCGTCATAACCGCCACGGCCCTCAGCCTGCTGGCGCTGGGGGGCTGCGGCCGCAGCGAGCAGGTCCCGGTGGAGCTCGGAACGCCCGGCGTCATTCCCCCGGCGACCCAGCGCGCGGGCGATCCGGCGCTCGGCTACGAGATCCTGGTCAATCGAGGCTACGTCAGCTGCGGCGTGCCACGCGCCGCCTTCGAGCGGGCCGCCGGCGAAGCCCCGGCGACGCGACAGTTCGAGCTGGCAGGGCGCGACGTGCGCAACGCAGGCCTGCCTTACCAGCTCAACGCGGCGACCGGTCCGGACGGCACTGATCTGGTGGTGTCCAATTGCCTCGTCTGCCATGGCGGGGAGTTCAACGGCGAGCTGGTG
>JASFEC010000032.1:0-13928 GCA_050125045.1 Gammaproteobacteria bacterium
TCGACATGCAGTTCTCCTTCCACGAGCTCATCGCGCATGCGGCGAAGACGAGACCGCTGGCGGCCGGCACCGTCATCGGCTCCGGCACGGTGGCCAACCAGGACGAGTCACTCGGCGCCTCCTGCATGGCGGAAAAGCGCATGCTGGAGATCATCCGGGACGGCAAGCCCTCGACGCCCTTCCTGTCCTTCGGCGCCCGGGTGCGGATCGAGATGCTCGACCGCGAAGGCAGTTCCGTCTTCGGCGCCATCGAGCATGTCTACGAACGCTACCAGCGCTGAGCCTGTCCGGCTGCACGGCTACTGGCGCAGCACGGCCGCCTGGCGCGTCCGCCTCGCTCTGGAGCTCAAGGGGCTGGCCTGGAGTTACCGGCCCGTGCACCTGGTGCGCGACGGCGGCGAGCAGCGCCGGCCCGAGTTCCTGCGCCTCAATCCCCAGGGCCTGGTGCCGGCGCTCGAGATCGACGGCCTGGTGCTCACGCAGTCGCTGGCAATCATCGAGTACCTGGATGAGACACGCCCGGAGCCGAGGCTGCTGCCGGAAGACCCGGCCGGCAGGGCGCGGGTGCGCGGCCTGGCCCAGCTCATCGCCAGCGACCTGCATCCGCTGAACAACCTGCGCGTGCTGCAATACCTGGGCGGCCCCCTGGGTATCGGCGAGCAGGGCCGCAATACCTGGTATCGCCACTGGGTCGACACTGGCCTGGGGGCGCTGGAAACGCGGCTGGCGAGCGAAGCGGGCACCGGCCGGTTCTGCCATGGCGACCTGCCCGGCGTGGCCGATTGCTGCCTGGTGCCGCAACTCTACAACGCGCGTCGCTACCACTGTGCCCTGGAGGTATACCCGACCCTCCTGCGGATCGAGGCGGCCTGTCTGGAGCTGGACGCATTCCGCTCGGCGGACCCCGAGAACCAGCCCGATGCGGCGCCCGCCGGCTGACTGCGCCCACTCCGGATGCCGCCGCCGCTGGGCGGACTAGAATAGGGATGTGGCACACAGTTAAGAGAGAACGATGAGCCGCTTCAGCCTGAACAAGTTTCCCGACGGACCCGGCGTCTACGCCCTCTACGAACACGACCGGGTGCTGGCGGTCGGCGCCGCCCCCAACCTCCGGCAGCTGGCCGAGGAGCACCTGTTCGCCGGAGCGGGACCCAGCGAGGCGCTGCGGGAGATGGTCGGGCGCCCAGAGAGCATCACCGAGATTTCCTGGTGGCAGGATCCGGCCTTCGCGGACGAGCATCGGCGCCAGGCCGCGCGGATGGTGGCGATCGAGGTGCTGGCGCCCGTACGGCGGCCGCGCTTCAACCTGTCGCAGGTGGGCGAGGCCGCGCTGCAGGACCCGGACTTCGTGAAGTCCATGGACCAGCTGTTCCGCGGCGCCCCGGCCGGCAGTTTCGTCCCGCAGAGCCTCGACGCCCTCGCCCGCAGCGTCTACGAGCTGAAGGAAAAGGTCGCCGAGCTAGAGCGGCGCCTGGCCGGCAAGGACTGAGCGGTCCTGGGCCGGGGGCTCAGGCTTGCGCGCTCGGACGCGCGGAGACGGCGGCATGCCAGCGCAGGAAGTCCGGGATGCCCTCGGGCACCGTCATCTTCAGCGCGCGGGCGAAATCCGCGATGCACAGCAGCGTGATGTCGGCGATGGAGAAGTCGCCCCCGGCGACGAACTCTGACTCGCGCAGCCGTGCGTCGATCACCGTGAAAAACTCCCCGAGCCGCGCCCGGCCCCGCTCCGCCAGTGCCGGGATGGCGGGGACGCCGCTGCGCCCCGGCACTGCCCGGTCGGCGTAGGGCGGATAACTGTTGCGGAAAGCGTCCATGAGCGGCTGGCCGGCGTCGAATTCGATCCGGCGATTCCAGCACTCGATCAGCGCGATCTCCAGCGGCGTCGTGCCGAACAGCGGCGGTTCCGGCTGCTGGGCCTCGAAGTAGCGACAGATGGCTGTGGACTCGTCGATGATGGTGCCGTCGTCCAGCTCGAGCGTGGGCAGGACGCCGCGGGGATTCACGGCGAGAAAGCCAGGCTCCAGGTTCTCCCCCGCCCGGATGTTGATTTCCACCGTGGGCACCTCGATGCCCTTCTCCGCGAGAAAGATGCGGACGCGGCGCGGGTTGGGTGCCACCCGCATGTCGTACAGTTTCACGGCTTGCCTCCTTCACCTGGCATGGCGTCAAGCATAGCCCAACTCCGTGCGCAGCCTTGCCGGGCGCCTACTCGGGCGAGAGGCCGAGGTAACGGCTGCGGTTCACGTCGAGCATGTTGTCCTGCCAGCCCGTCACGCGCGGGCTGACCAGGTTGCGGGACACGTGGTGGTAGAGAGGAATCAGCGCCTGTTCCTGCACCGCCAGCGCTTCGGCCGCGCGCAGCAGCTCGGCCCGCGCCCCCGGGTCGCCGGCCCGCGCGGCCGCAGCGGTCAGCCGGTCGTACTCCGCATCCGAGTAGCCGCCGAGGTTGTTGGGGCCGCTTGCCGTCTGCAGGAGGAGGGTGAAGGTCTGGGCGTCGTCGTAGACTGCCAGCCAGCTGGCGAGGCCGAGGTCAAAGTCGCCCTGCTGTAGCGCAGAATAGTGGATCGCGGTCTCGGACCGCTCCAGCTCGACGTCCACGCCGATGGCGCGCCACATCGACTGCAGGGCGATCGCCACTCGCCGGTCGTTCTCGGACTGGGGATAGCGGAGGCTGAGACGCAACGGCTGCCGCGGACCGAAACCCGCCGCACCGATGAGTTCCCGGGCCCGGGCGCGCCGCTGGTCCATCGGGTCGTTGCGCCAGTCCGCCTGCGCGGGCTCCGGGTACGCGGCTGTGCCGGGGGGAACCAGGCCCCAGGCCGGGCGCTCGCCGCTGCCGAGCACCTTGTGGGTGACGGTAGTGCGGTCGATGGCCAGCGAAAGCGCCTGCCGCACGCGGGCGTCCTGCAGGGCCGGGCGGGCGTGGTTCACGGCAAGGAACGACAGCCCGAGATAGGGTGCGGTGCGCACCATGCCGGGCATCTGCTCGCGCAGCCACCGGGTGCGGCTGGCAGGGAAGTCCCGCAGCACGTCGAGCTCGCCGGCCCGAAATCTCAGCAGGGCCGCATCACGGTCCTCCAGGCCGAAATACTGCACGCCGTCGAGACGCACCGACGCCGCCTCCCAGAAGCGGGGGTTCCGCTCCAGCAGGACATGGTCGTTGGGTACTCGCGCGGCGAGACGGAAGGCGCCGTTGGCCGGCATGAGGCCCGGCTTGGTCCAGTCGTTCCCGTGCGTCTCGACCGCATGCCGCGGCACGGGGAAAGCGGCGAAATGCATCAGCAAGCCGAGAAAGTAGGGGGTCGGCCGCTCGAGGCGAATCTCGAGCTGGTCGGGTGCCGGGGCGCTCACGCCGAGCGCGTCCGGCGGCAGCCGTCCCGCCGTGACCGCCTGGCCGTTCTCGATCACCCAGAAGAACTGGGCGTAAGGGGAGGTGGTCTTGCCGGACATCATGCGGCGGAAAGCGAACACGAAGTCGTCGGCCGCGACCGGCTCGCCGTCCGACCAGCTGTGCTCGCGGAGCCGGAACACGTAATGCAGGCCGTCGGGCGAGACGGTCCAGGACTCGGCCGCCCCCGGCACAACCGAGCCGTCGGGTCCCTCGGTGGTGAGGCCGACCAGCATGTCGCCGACGATGCGGTTCTCCCAGACACCGGTGATGCGATGCGGGTCGAGCGAGGCCGGGTGACCCGGGTTGGCGATGCGGAGGACGTTCTCCGCGGCTGCTGGGGCGAGGACACCCGTGAGCAGCAGGAGCGCGATCAGGCTGCGAAGCATCAATCCCTCCCTTCGGACCGTTCCCGGCCTAGAATAACGGCGTGAGCCAAATCCGGCAGGAAGGAGCGCGCGTGGATATCGGAGACCTGAGAAGCGAGTACAGCGGACAGCCGTTCCGGCGCGGCGATCTCGACGCGGACCCGGTGAAGCAGTTTGCCCAATGGTTCCAGCAGGCGCGGGAGGTCGCGCAACCCGAGGTCAACGCTTGTACGGTGGCTACGGTCGGCATCGATGGATGCCCAAGCGCGCGTACTGTCCTGCTCAAGTACTTCGACAGCGACGGCTTCGTGTTCTTCACCAACACCCACAGCCGCAAGGCGAAAGAGATCGGGGAGAACCCGCAGGTCGCCATGCTGTTCTTCTGGCAGGCCCTGGAGCGGCAGGTCGGCATCCGGGGTCGGGCCGAGAAGATCAGCACCACCGAAGCGCTGCGCTATTTTGCCCGGCGGCCCCGCGGCAGCCAGCTCGGCGCCTGGGTCTCCGAGCAAAGCAGCGTCATCACGAACCGTTCCGTGCTGGAGATGAAGCTGGACGAGATGAAGCGCAAGTTCTCCTCGGGCGATGTGCCGCTGCCGTCCTTCTGGGGCGGTTATCGCGTGCGGCCGCAGGAAATCGAGTTCTGGCAGGGGCGACCCTCGCGCCTGCACGACCGCTTCCGCTACCGCCGGATCGACGACGCCTGGGTCATCGAGCGCCTGGCGCCCTGACCGCGGCCCGCCGGATCCGGCCGGCCTCACCCGGCCAGGAAACGCTCCGGGTCGATCTCGATCCAGGTGGCCTGCGCCCGCGCGCATACCGTGCCGTCCGCGCTCCACACGGCCGTGCCTGATTCGTGCTTGCGGCCCTGCCGGCCCAGGCGCCAGCCACCGATGATGTAGAAGCGGCCGGCCTGCACCGGGCGGTCGAGCGAGGCCGTCAGCCGGCCCAGCACCAGGGGCCGCTCCAGCTCGGGCAGCCAGGCCCATGCGCCGGGACAGTCCAGCGCCGCCCAGACGAACTCCGGGCGCACCTGGCCGTGGTCATCGGCGAGGTCGCTGCCCGGTTTCCAGATTCCGGCCACCATTCCGTCCGCACCGGTGTCGCCGGCGAAAATCCGCAGCCCGTCGCCTGGCTGCCGCCCGGTCCCGCAAACGAAGCAGCTCGGGAACGCATGTTGCTCCAGCCCGTGGTAGCGCGTCGAAGCCTCCGCCGCTACGGCCAGCCCGGGGCAGGGCGGCGGCTCGAGTGAGAGGTCCGCGCGGCACCCCTCCGCCACGGTCGCGTCGCCGTCCAGCAGCGCCACGCCGCCGGGGGACCGCACGAGTTGCAGTTCCCTGTCGAGCGGGGGCGGACGGCGCAGCGTCACGGCGACCACTCCCGGGAGGGCGTCGGCCACCAGCCCGCAGGTATAACCCCCGTTGCCGGAGTCCGGGGGGCCGCAGAAGCGACGGTCGATCGTCACGACCCGGGTGTCGCCGCCGGTGGCTGCCGTCATGCTCCGCCTCGCTGCGGGTCCTCGCTAGCGCCCGCGGACCCGGCGGCAAGGGCCTCGAGGCGGGCGTGCAGGCGCGCGACCTCGGCCTCGAGTTCCGCGACGCGCGATTCCAGCGTGCCGGCCTCGCCCGTCGGCCCGTCCATCGGGTCGACGGCGTCGACCGCTGCGGGCTCGGGGGCCAGGTCGCCGGTAAAGAGCTGGGCCCAGCGACTCTCCCGCTTGCCGGCCTGGCGGGGCAGTCGAGTCGCCAGTGGTTCCTCGCGTCCCGCCAGCCGGCTCAGCACGACGTCGACCTCTCCGACGTCGCTGAAGGGCGCCAGCCTGGCTGCCCGGCTGCGCAGCTCGCCCGGCGTCTGCGGTCCGCGCAGCAGGAGTTCGCACACCACCGCAAGCTCCTGGGGCGCGAGCTCCAGCGAGCCGAAGTGAGAGTTGCAGAAGCGATGCCGGTAACGGGTCACCCGGCCGCCCATGCCGCCGCTGCGGTCGGTGACCAGGTGCTTCTTCATCAGCCCGTCCACCACGCCCTGGACGGTGGGCCCATCCAGCACCATCACGGGATCCCGGTTGCTCTTCTGGTTGCACGCAGTGACCAGCGCGTTCAGCGTCAGCGGGTACTGGTCGGGCGTGGTGATCTCCTTCTCGATGAGACAGCCGATGACACGTGCCTCGAGGGGCGTCAGCTCTGTTCGCAAGGCATGGCTCCTGGGTCTGGTTCCTGCCGCCGGCGCGCCGCGAATGAGGCGGCCCGGGCGTCGGGTGGGCGGCTGGGGCGCTAGAATACACGTTTATCCTGCTGCGCTTGCGCTCCTATGCTGCTCCGCTTCGACCAAGTCTCGCTGCGCTTCGGCGACCAGGTGATCCTGGCCGGCGCCGATTTCATGATCGAGCCCGGCGAGCGCGTTTGCCTGATCGGCCGCAACGGTGCCGGCAAGACCTCGCTGCTGAAACTGGTCGATGGCGCGCTGACGCCAGACGACGGCGAGGTCCTTGCGCGCTCTGACCTGCGGATCAGCCGCCTCGAGCAGGCCCTGCCGGACGCGCTCCAGCTGACGGTGCGGGAGGCGGTCATGGGCGGGCTCGAGCCCGTTCGCGACCTGGTCGAGGCGTACGAGCGATTGTCCTCGCAGGATCTCGGGCAGCACGGCCTGCAGGAACTCGAAGTGCTGCACCGGCGCATCGACGCCGTCGATGGCTGGCACCTGGACCGGCGCGTGGACACGATCCTCAGCGACATGCAGCTGCCCGGCGAGCAGCGTCTGGCGGAACTCTCCGGCGGCTGGCGTCGGCGTGTGTCGCTGGCCCGGGCGCTGGTCAGCAATCCCGAGCTCCTGCTGCTCGACGAGCCGACCAACCACCTCGACCTGTCGTCCATCCAGTGGCTGGAACAGCGCATCGCCAACTGGCCCGGCGCGGTGCTGTTCATCACCCACGACCGCGCCTTCCTGCAGCGGCTCGCGACGCGCATCGTCGAGATCGACCGGGGGCAGCTGGTGAGCTGGCCCGGCAACTATCACGAGTACTTGCGGCGCAAGGCCGAGGCGATCGAGGAAGAGAATCGACGCAACGCCGAGTTCGATCGCAAGCTGGCGGAGGAGGAGGCCTGGATCCGCCAGGGCATCAAGGCCCGTCGAACCCGCAACGAGGGGCGTGTCCGGGCGCTCGAGTCCATGCGCGAGGTTGCCGGACAGCGCATCCGCCGGCCCGGGACGGCGCGCATCAGCATCGGCGAGGCGGAGCTGTCCGGCCGCAAGGTCATCCAGGCCAAGAATGCTCGTTTCGGGTTCGGCGCCCGGCCTCTGATCGATGGCCTGGACCTGAAGATCATGCGGGGCGACCGCATCGGGCTGGTAGGCAACAACGGGGTCGGCAAGAGCACCCTGCTGCGCCTTCTGCTGGGCGAGCTGGAGCCGCAGGCGGGCACGGTGAAGCACGGCACCAACCTCGAGCTGGCCTGGTTCGACCAGATGCGCACCGTGCTCGACCTCTCGAAGAGCGTGGCCGAGAACGTCGGCGAGGGCCGCGACTACGTCACCATCAACGGCAAGGCGCAGCACGTGGTGGGTTACCTGCGCGGCTTCCTGTTCACGGCCAAGCGCGCCCTGACCCCGGTGGCCTCACTGTCCGGAGGCGAGCGCAACCGCGTGGTGCTGGCCAAGCTGTTCACGCGCCCCAGCAACCTGCTGGTGCTGGACGAGCCCACTAACGACCTCGACGTCGAGACTCTCGAGGTCCTGGAGGACCGGCTGGCCGAGTACGCGGGGACGCTGATCGTAGTCAGCCACGACCGGGAGTTCCTGGACAACGTGGTGGACAAGATCCTGGTCTTCGAGCCGGGCGGGCGGATCGTCGAATATATCGGCGGCTACAGCGACTGGCTGCGTCGCGGGCGGGAACTCGCGCAGATGGATGCTCCCCGCTCCGCGCCGGCGTCCGTCGAGGCGGCGCCCGGGCCAACGGCGTCGCGGGCCGAATCGAGGCCCCGCAAGCTCAGCTACAAGGACCAGCGCGAGCTGGACGGGCTGCCGGCGCGCATCGAGACCGTGGAGGCCGAGATTGCCGGCCTGGAGGCCCAGGTCTCGGCGCCGGAGTTCTATGCGCGGCCGTGGGAGCAGACGCAGCCGGTGCTGGACCAGCTGGCGGCGCTACAGGCGGAGCACGATGCGCTGGCCGAGCGCTGGATCGAGCTGGAAGAACTCCAGCAGCAGCTGGCGGGCGCGCAGCAGGCGTCCGCTCAGTAGTGAGGCGGGGCCTCCTCTGCCGAGGAGTACTCGCGTGGGCGCTGCTCCAGGGCCTCCAGCCGGTCGGCGAGGCGCGCCAGTCGCCCCTGCAGCATGTCCAGGGCCTGGCGCTGCTCATAGACGACGTCGCTGAGCTCCTGGTTGCTGCGTTCCAGGAAGGCCAGCTTGAGCTCGATATCCTCGAGGCGAGCCGCATCGGCTCGGTCGCGATCCTGCATGTTCGGGTGCTCCGGGAAGCCTGGCCCCAGCGTAGCGCAGAAGCATAAAGAAAGGGGCCGGCAGGCCGACCCCTTTCGCGCGCGGCGTGCGGTTCCCATGCGGCGCTCCTGGATACCATGTCGCGGGCTTTCCGCGGTGCGCCCGAGGCCGCTTCGCGGCTATTCTCGGCGCGGTTTCCGGGTGCATGGTCGTACACCGTGGCCGCGGACGAACCGGCGCTGGGCGCTCCAGGTCTTGCGTGCGCGAAAGGTTCGTCTGGAACCATGCTGCCGGCGCCTTGCCGGGCTGCGCACTGCCTTCGGGTTCGTCCGTGTGCAGCTTCAAGATAGGCGCTTCCGCACGCGCTGTCGCTAGGGAATTTCCGCAGCCTTGCCGCCTGTATTTCCGGGCTCTGCGGGTCCATGCTTGGGGTATGCGAGGGGGCGGATCAGCCGCGCTCGCCGCGGGACCCGCGCCCCATTGCCGATGGCCGTAACGGAGGTGCCCCATGAAGCTGCCGATTCCAGATCGCAAGGCTGCCGGACGCGCGCTCGCCGCGTTGCTGGCTGAAGATTACCGGGGTCGCGACCTGATCGTGCTGGGCCTCCCGAGGGGCGGAGTGCCCGTCGCCGCGGAGATCGCCCGCGAGCTCGAGGCGCCGCTGGACGTGCTCAACATCCGCAAGCTCGGTGTGCCCTTCAATCCCGAGCTGGCGATGGGTGCGATCGCGAGTGGCGGTATCCGGGTGCTCAACCCGGACGTGCTGCGCCGCGCCGGCATCGGGCATGACGCGCTCGAGGAGGTCGTGTCGATGGAGACGCGGGAACTCGAGCGGCGCGAGCGCCTATACCGTGGCGACCGCGTCCGGCCGGCCCTGGCGCATCGCATCGTGGTCCTGGTGGACGATGGCGTCGCCACGGGCGCCAGCATGGAGGCTGCCGTCGAGGCGGTGCGGCAACTGGGTCCCGAGCGGGTCGTGACGGCCGTCGCCGTCGCGCCGCTTGAGGTGGTGGACCGCCTCGAGGCTGTGGCCGACGAGGTCGTATGCCTGGCGACTCCCGAGCCCTTCTATGCCGTGGGTTCCTGGTACGAGGATTTCAGTGAAGTCCGGGACGGGGAAGTGCGGCGGCTGTTGCGAGCGGAGCCCGTCCCTGCCTGAGCTGAAGCGGTCGGCGGCAGCGTCTCCAGCGATACCGGTACAATGCGGCCCGTGTCCGACGGGAGCGACACGGCGTTGAATCCCTAAGGGATTGGGCGCCGAAATCCAGGGCATGATCCCAGTGCCCCAGCCAATCTGCAGGGGCGCGACGTGAGGTAAGGCCGGATGGACAGGACGACTGAACCCCACCGGCGGCGGGCCGGCCGCTTCGCCGCTGTCTGGTTGGCTCTTCTCGCTGCCGGTTGCGGGGGCGGGGGCGGCGGTGGTGGCGGCAGCCAGACGCTCCAGCTGCTCGCGGACGGCACCGGCAGCACCACGGGCGTCGTCGGTCAGCCCGTCGGCCAGGTCCCCGGCGTCCGGGTCGTCGACGGGCGCGGCGCGGGCGTCTCGGGCGTCACCGTCACCTTCCGCGTAGGTGAGGCGGGCGCCTCGGTTTCGCCTGCCGCCGTCACGACGGGGGGCGATGGCCGCGCGCGGCCGGCCTCGTGGGTGCTCGGCACTCAGGCCGGGTCGTACTCCCTCATCGCCACGGCGCAGGGCGCCTCGGGCGAAGCGCGCTTTACCGCCACGGCGGCAGCCGGTTCCCCCGCCGCGCTCGTCGCCGCGAGCGCGCAACAGCAGGTCGGCGAAGCCGGCCAGCCGGTGCCAGAGCCGCCGGCAGTCCGTGTTACGGACGCCTTCGATAACCCCGTGGCGGCGATCGTCGTGAGCTTCGCGGTCGTGCAGGGCAACGGGTCGGTGAGCAGCGAGAGCGCGAGCAGCGATTCCGACGGGATCGCCCGGCTACAGTCCTGGACGCTCGGCGGCGAGGGCGGGGTGAACGAGGTCAGCGCCACGCTGGCCGGCGTTGGCAGCGTGGACTTCAGTGCCACGGCCGAGGGGGACGGCGGGGGTAGCGAAGTGCTGGAGCTGCTCGCCGACGCCAACGGCAGCGTCACGGGCGTCGTCGGCCAGCCGGTCGACGAGGTCCCGGTCGTGCGCGTCGTGGATGGCAATGGGGACGCAGTTGCCGGGGTGGCCGTCAGTTTCCGGGCAGACCCGGCGGACGCCTCCGTATCGCCGGCCACGGTGGCCACCGGGGCGGATGGCCGAGCCCAGCCGGGTTCCTGGGTGCTGGGCACGCGGGCCGGCCAGAATTTCCTGACTGTGTCTCTGGAGGGCGCATCGGGCGAGCTGCTCTTCACGGTCAATGCCGAACCAGGCCCGCCGGGGTCGCTGACGCCCGCCAGTGCGCAGCAGCAAGGCGGCGTCGTCGGCCAGCCAGTGGCTGAACCGCCCGCGGTTCTCGTCACGGATTCCTTCGGGAACGCCCTGGCCGGCGTGGTCGTGGATTTCGCGGTCGTTCAGGGTGGCGGCTCGATCGAGGGCGAGACCGCGACCAGTGACGCGGACGGTGTCGCGCGACTGCAGTCCTGGACGCTCGGCGCAGAGGAAGGGCTGAACGAAGTCACTGCCACGCTGGCCGGCGTCGGCAGCGTGACCTTCACCGCGAACACGGAAGTCGCCGCGCCCGCCGCCCTGGTCGCCGCGAGCGCGCAAGAACAGACGGGCGACGCCGGCCAGCCCGTGGCGGAGCCGCCCGCCGTACGGGTTACTGATGCGCTCGGCAACCCGGTGCCCGGGGTCGTGGTGGACTTCGCGGTGGTGCAGGGTGGTGGCTCCATCGTCGGCGAGACCGCGACCAGCGATGCCGACGGTATCGCGCAGCTGCAGTCCTGGACCCTTGGCGACCAGGAGGGGCTGAACGAGGTCACCGCCACGTTGGTCGGCGTCGGCAGTGTCAGTTTCACGGCAGAGGGGCTCCCGCCGCTGGAATTGTCGATCGAGGCCGTGCACCTCAACCAGGCGACCCAGACGCTGGCGGGCGATATTGCGGCAGTGGCGGGCCGGGAGGGCCTGCTGCGCGTAGTCGTCACCGCCTCCCGGTCAAACACCGCTCGGCCGGACGTCAGGGTCCGGTTGTTCCAGGATGGAGTCCAGCTCTGGGAGCGGATTCTTCCTGCACGCGCCGGCAGCGTGCTCCAGGAACCTTTTCTCTCCTCGCTCAACCTGACCTGGAATATCGAGCTCACGCCCGAGGAGGTGCAGCCCGGGCTTGCCGTGGAGGCAGTGGTCGACCCCGCAGGGGAGATCAACCTGGCCTCCCGAGAGAACACGCGTTTCCCGCGGGGTTCGGGTCAGGCGCCCATCGAAGTGCGGGAACTGGCGCCGATGCGCGTGTTGTTCATCCCGGTCCAGGCGACGCGGCACAACGACACCGGCGGCATCTTCCCGGGCAACGTCGACGACTTCCTGACCAACACGCGCCTTTGGCTGCCCGTCGGCAACATCGAGCGGGAAGTTCGAGCGACGCCCTTCGTCACCGACCGCGACCTGACGAGCCTGAGTGATATCCAGGGTCTGCTGAGCGACCTGCAGGCCCTGCGAACGGCAGAATCCGCCGGTGACCGCTATTACCACGGCATCGTGCCCAATGTGCAGGGCATGCCGGTGGCCGGCATCGCCTTCCGGCCCAGCAGTCCGTCGAGCACTTTCCGCACGGGGCTGTCCTACGACAACCTGCCCCGGGCGGCGGAAACGGTGGCGCACGAACTGACCCATAACCTCGGTCGGCGCCACAGCCCTTGCGGGAACAACATCTCAGGGGTGGACCCCGCCTTTCCCTACGCGGACGGCGGGATCGGCGAGGCCGGATACCACATCGAGGACGACTCGCTGCGCGGGCCGAGCGGCTACTTCGACTACATGGGCTACTGCCGGCCCCGTTGGACGAGCGATTACACCTACGAGGCCGCCCTCGACTGGCGCGCAACCGACCCCCTTGCCGCCGTCGGCGACGCGGGCATGCTCGCGGAAGACGTGCCCGAGACCTCCGGGGTGCTGCTCTGGGGACGGATGGACAGTGAGGGCGTGGAGCTGAACCCGGCCTTCCAGCTGGAGGCGCGGCCGCTGCTGCCGGAGGCTGACGGGCCGAACCAGCTGCGGGGCGTCGCGGACGACGGTGAGGTCCTGTTTGACTTGTCCTTCGCCGGCGAGGCCGTGCCCCATGCCGCCGACCCGGCGGAGCGGCAGTTCGCCTGGTTCGTGCCCCTGTCCCCCGCGCAGCTCTCTGCGCTCGACCGGGTCGAGCTGATCGCACCGCAAGGTGTGGCACTGCATTCGGCGCGCGGAGGTCCGCTCGGAGGCGCGCCCGAGCCGGCCACCCAGACCGGAGAGGCCGCTCCATCGGGCGAGCGGCTGCCCGACGGAAGTTTTCGCCTGACGTGGGACACGGCCCGCAGTCCGGTGGCGCTGCTGCGCGACAGCCGCTCGGGCCAGATCGTCGGTATCGGGCGCGGCGGCGAGCTGCGCATCGACGCCGCCACATCGGCAATGATTGAGCCGGAGCTGGTCCTGTCCGATGGCGTGCGCACGCGCCGTGCGGCCCCCTTCGAGCTCCCGCGGTGACACGATCGGCGCATCGGCCTGGTGCCGGGCTGGCAGGGCTCCTGCTGCTGGCCGCTTGCGCCCCGCAGTCGCCGGTAGAAGGGCCGGCGCCCGCCGTCCAGATCATCCCCCGGGAGACGGTACTCGTCGGGGGGTGGATCAGCGACACCGAGGCGGCCCTCGAGGCCGTGTTGCCTGCCGCGGCACCCGCGGCCGAGGGCGGCAGTGCGGATGAGACCTATCGGCTGCGCGGCATGGACGATGCCGGCGAGCCCCTGTTCGAGCTCACCTTCGGCGAGAGAGACCTCGCCGAGGTCCCCGGCCAGCCGGTGCGGCGATTCATGCTGGCGGCCCCGATCGGCCCTGCCGGAGCTGCGGCGCTTGCTGCGCTGGAGCTGGACGCCGGTGAGGGGCGCGTCGTCGCCCGTCAGGCGACGAGCTCCGCGGCAGAACTCGCGGAAGCGCTTTCCGGCGGAGAGGTGGTCAGGGTCAGGGCCCTGCCGGGCGAGCGGGTCCGCGTCCGCTGGGACCCCGGCCGGATCGTCGTGCTGCGGTTGCGCGACCCCGCGACGGGCTCGGTGCTGGCGATCGACCGTGACGGGGAAGTCATCGTGGCGGCTGCCGGTGACACGCTCGAGATAGCCGCGTCGGACGGGGTCAGGAGCGCGGCCGCGAGGTTCAGCATTCGCTGAGGCACGCCGGCGCCGTCCCCCATGGCGCGTACAGGCCTGCGGAAAATCCCTATCTCACAGGGCTTCAACGCGCTGCCTTCGAGCCGTAGTATGAGGTAACACAAATTTTTCATACTGCTGATGCCAACGTATGCGAATCCTCCCTGCAATACTCGCCTGCCTCTTCGCGTCCGCTCCGGCACTCGCCCACGACCTGTGGCTCGAGGCCATGCCCGAAGGCTTCGTGCTGAACTACGGTCACGCGCCTGCCTCGGGCCATCCAGGTGCCGCAGACCTCGCCTATGCGCCGGACTTCGTCCAGCGGGCCGTATGCGGGACGACGAACGGCGAGCGGCGGTCAGTCGCGGTCGAGGCCGGCTACCCCGCACGCTTCGCCGTCGACTGCGTCGCCATCTGGGTCGAAGCGTCCAGCGGCGCCTGGACGACCACGGTGGCGGGAACGAGCAACGTCGCGCCGACGGGGC